>JALUUX010000025.1 GCA_027021145.1 Candidatus Shapirobacteria bacterium | reverse complement strand
GAAGCCAAGATTGGGGTTAATGTTCCTTGGGATTGGCAACCATCCCCTACTCCAACGCCAACTCCCGAGCTAACCCCTACTCTAACTCCCACTCCTACTACTGGACCAACAGCATTCCCTACTATGGAATTAACGCCGACTCCGACTAAGCAACTGACTCCAGCTCCGACGCCATAGATTTATCCCAAAGCCAACCAGAGACCCAAGATAGCTAAAACTGCTCCCGCCAGCCAGGCGCGCATGACAATTTTTGGCTCCGGCCAGCCGATTAGTTCAAAAGTGTGGTGAAGCGGGGCAAGAGGGAGAATTCTTTTATTAAAAAGCTTCCAGCCTAAAATTTGAATGGCACTCGAAACTAGCTCAATCATGAAGATTCCACCGATGACTAGGAGAGCAATAATCTTTCCTGTCAATATTCCAACTAAGGCTAAAGTGGCGCCAAACGAGAGAGAGCCAGTATCGCCGAGAAGGATTCTGCCGGGGTAAATATTAAAGTAAAGAAAGGCAATAAGCCCTCCCATCCAGATTGCCAAGAAAAGGGAGAGGGGCATGTCAAGTACTGAATGAGAAATAATCATGAACGAGGACAGGGCAATTAAAAGCAGACCAACAGAGAGACCATCTAGTCCGTCGGTAATATTGAAAGCATTAGAGAAAGAAACAATAATTAGGGCTACAAGAGGAATAAACCACCACCCTAAAGAAAGAGTGATCGAAAGTAGAGGAATATGGATGAAGTCTAAACCAAGATTAATGTAAAGGAGCGCACCTATTAATAATCCTAGAAACCATTGCCAGATGAACTTGGTTTTCGCTGAGATGCCAAAAAAAATGCCTAATCTACCTTTCATGGGTTTGCCAAAAATCTTTATCCAGTCATCATATAATCCTAATAAACCGAAACTAAGAAAAGTTAATATCAGAATATGAATTTCGTCGACGAAATAAAATATAGACTGTTGAGAGATTTCTTTAAAAAAAACGGCTGTTATTAACAAAAAAATTAGAGAAGTTAAGGCAACAATTAAAATTCCCCCCCCAATAGGTCTTTTTGGCCGCTTTCTGTGTAAATAATTTATTATAGATTTACTTTTTTTCTTCGCACTTGCCCGTCTTTGGATAAATTTGAGTTGATAGAGTAGATTAATAAAGGGAATAAAGAAGGCGCCGTGGATTAGAAGGGAGGCGATTATTACTCCTAGATAAAGGTTAATCATTTTGATAAAATTTTAGTGCAAATTTTTGAGTTATTCAAGCTTGTTATAGTTTGGTAAGTCTTGAAAAAGCTGATAAGGCATTTTAGATCCAGATTTCTCCCTCCTCGAGAGGCGAGGGTTTTTCTAGCGGCAGAGAGGCTAAAAGTATTGAGTGAGAGGGTAAGAGTGGCGCCGACTGCTCCTCAGCCAAAACAGGTGATTTATTCTTCGGATAAGAATTTGGCAATCGTTTCTTGTATGAAAGGGCGAGTAGTTCAGTTTTTCAGGCTATATAAGGATGAAATTGTTTTGGAGCGTCAGGTTCCTTTCAGAGATCAGTGTGTTGAGTTGGCACTCTGTGATGATTTGGTGTTGGCTACTACAACTAATTTCGCTAGGCCTCCTGCGAGATTGAGGAATCAATTACACATAATATCGCTTGCTGGGTTTAGTTTGCTTGCTTCAGTGAATACTGGAGGTAATTGGAGCAAAGTGATATGTATTAGTCCCGAAAAGAAGACTGTTTTGGTAAGTAATTGGCATAGTCATAACATTTCTGTTTTCGATTTTGATTATTCCCGAAAAACTCTTACTTTCCAATCAGTAATACCCTGGGGAGAGGCGCCTAGAGGCCTTGCTTTTATTAGGAGAGGCGATAGGGCATTAGTGGCCGGATTCTATTCTGGAAATATCGGTGAGCTTCAAAGAGATAAAAGTGGAAGGTGGAAGACTGTTTATACTAGTCCGCCCTTTGACCAGCCTAACTATCCAGGTAATTTGCGCCATATTGTGATTACTCCTGACAATCAATTTGCTTTGGTTTCTAATTTAGGGCGCAACCTGATTCATTGGTGGTCTATCCCAGAAAGGAGGTTTGTTGACTCAGTAATGGTAGGTCGCTCGCCTAATACTATTTGTTTTTTAGATTTTCCTGTTTTAGCTGTTTCATGCCGAGAATCTAATGCGGTGTATTTTGTGGATGTTGAGAGTAAGGAGGTATTAGGCAGAAGTCAGTTTACTGGCAGGAAGCCCACGGGGTTATGCTCGGCGCCTGGGGGATTTCTTGTCACCTGTTTTGAGGATGGATTATTAGAGTGGCACAGATATCGCGGTAGCTAAGAAGATTATATATTTATATTTATTCCTTCTATTAAAAACTCTTTTTTGGGGAGTATTTTTACGATCGAGATTGAGCCATTTGGTATTAAGATCTTCCTTCTATAGTTGAACGATGCCCTGAGAACAATTTTTAAAAGGATTATCTTAATGATGTCAACATGGGTAACAATAAAGATATTCCGCTGGCGATATTGAGTGACTAGGTGCATTAGTCCCCTCTTTACCCTTTTTGTTACTTGGTGGTACGATTCGCCACCGGGAAAAGCGAAAGTCTCTGGGGAATACATCCACTGGTGGATCAGTTTCTCTCCATACCTCTTCTTCAACCTACTTCCATTTTCTTTGGAAAAATCACCCATATCGGTTTCGATGAATGAATTATCGATAATAATCCGACTGCTTTTTTCCTTGATTTCTTTTCTGGCTAACCTTGCTGTCTGGAGACATCTTTTAAGGGGGCTAGAAACGATTATTGGAGAATTTTGCTCTAATTGACATCTCTTTTTGAGTTGACTAATTTTCTTTGTGAATTGCTTAGATTGATAATTGCTGGTCATAATAGGAGCGTCTATTTGGCGTCCCATAATTATGCCGGTGTGATTGAATTTAGTTGCTAGATGACGAATTAGGAAGATTCTGTTTCCCACAGGT
The DNA here is from genome assembly GCA_027021145.1 of Candidatus Shapirobacteria bacterium. Lineage (GTDB taxonomy): Bacteria > Patescibacteriota > Microgenomatia > UBA12405 > JAHJSD01 > JALUUX01. The sequence goes on along the minus strand of JALUUX010000025.1, from coordinate 12,011 downwards.
GATTATTGTTTTTAAACGATTAATTGTTTGTTTTGAAATATTAGTAGCATCTAATTTAATTACCAAAATATTTTCGAAATATTGTGAGGTTATGACAGATCGGAATCGGTTAACAAACTGCAAAAATGTAGTCCTACTAGGCCCATGCCCGCCGGACTCAATTCTTTTTCTGATTCGCTGGTAAGCTTTGTCTGGCGCGATTTCGAGTTCAACAATTATTACTAACGGGGCCTGGCTTAGATTTTTGGTCAGATACTCGATTGTTACTTTTAGACCATTTAAGTTGCTCCATGGTTGATCCCAAATAACCAACCCTCCTTTTTTAAGGTGTATTAAAGCTTGATTTCTAAGAAACCGATAGGGGAAGAATTTAGGAGATAAATGAGGCTCGCGACGAGCTAGGTCTTTGATAAACAGTTGGTATTCTAAAGAGTGATTCTTGATACCATCGGGGTCAAGAACAAGACAGTTATCACCTATTTCTTTTTGAAGTTTCTGGGCAAGAAAGGTTTTACCTGCGCCCGGTAGTCCTCGAATAAACACAACTATGGATCGTCGTGTTTTGTTGGTTGCTACTTTTAGCATAAGCCTTTATTTCCTGTCATTTAAGGGTGTTTTTGATGAACGATTCAAATTTTTTTCCTCGGTCAAATTCATTAGCAAAGAGTTCAAAACTAGAACCGCCAGGAGAGAAAAGTAACAAATCGCCCGGTTGAGCCAAATCAAGCGCTTGTTTAATGGCGACATCGAGATTTTTGGCTTCCCAGAAAATGGGCCAGGTCGGTTTTGGCGAGATTAAAAGTTGCTTTAATTTTGTTGAGCCGCTTCCCTGAAGCACAATCATTGCTTTGGGTGGTTGATAATAGAGCTGTTGGGCTAGAGGTCGATAATCAAGGTTTTTGTCAGTGCCACCGGTCAGGAGAATAATTTTTCTCGAAGCAAACCGTCTGAGAGCGGCGACAACAGCATCTGGAGTAGTAGCGCAGGTATCATTAATAATATCAACTCCGTTAATTTGACCTAAGTACATTTGGCGGCCATAGAGTCCTTGATAGCGACGAACAGTTTCTTGGATGACTGATTGGTTGATTCCTAAATATTGGGCTACGGCTGCAGCAGCGGCAATGTTCTCCTGATTATGGGTGCCGGCCAAAGGATGGAATTGATCGACCTCTGGTATTTGAAGGTCGAGATTGGCGACACGATAGCCAACGGCCTTTGCTTCTGCCTCTTTTAACAATTTTTGGGTGATTGGGTTGTTCTGATTAAGAAAAACAATCCGATTAGCTGGAAATTGAAAAATACTCTTTTTAACTGCGATATATTCAGCCATAGTTTTGTGACGATTAAGATGATCGGGAAAAATATTAGTAATGACGGCAATTTCTGGGCTCTGTTTCTCTAATTGCATCCATTCGAGCATTAAATTGGAAACCTCAAGAACAGAGATAGTATCTTGATCAGTTTGGTCAAGAATTTCAAAAACAGAGATACCAATATTGCCGGCTAAGAGCACTTTTTTGCCTGCCCGTTTCAAAATCTGGTAAAGCAAGTTTGTAGTCGTTGACTTACCTTTAGTGCCGGTGACACCAACGGTCAATCCCCTTTTATGAGCAAAGAAGTAAGCCATCGGGCAAAAAACTGGGATTTGATGTTGGCGGGCAATTTGGATATATTTGTTGTCTGGGGGAACGGCTGGGGAGGCAATAACTAAATCAGTATTAATAAAGTCTTTTTCCCGATGTTGTCCGAGAATGAATTTAATTTGACCAAGGTTGCTTAAGGTTTGAAGAGAGGGTTTTAACTCCGACTCGCTCTTAAGGTCAGTTACAATCACTCTCCAGCCATGGAGAGCAAAATATTTAGCCGCTCCCACTCCCCCCTGGTTGAGGCCTAAGCCCATAATAAGAACACGCCTGTCTTTATTGTTTTTAAGAGCAATTTCTTTAGACATGGGCTGTTTAATTACTTGGATGAGAGAACTAAGGATACAAGCTCTTCGTACCAATTAAGAAGCCGTACGAGCGACCTAAACTTAATTTTCTTGGGGTCTTTCTGCAGTTTTTGAATCCATTTAAGAATTTTAATATAGTCAGTTTGATATAGACGATCAAAGATGCGAAAGGAGTTGTGGAAGTCTGATGGATTAGCCAAATATTTGGACCTCTTTTGCTTAAGAGCTAAGTATGTAAGAGCATTGCCTGGCCCATGAATTAATTTTGCAATAAAGATGCGTTTGTTTTTAGAATTAGATGGCCTTAGCAATTGGCGCCTGGTTATGGTTCTGTTATCCATTAGAATATAGGCAGCCGTTGCTGCTGGAGAAGTAAAGGCTTTAGTGTTCAATTCAGTGGTGCTTTTCAAAGAAAACTTGCCTTTAATAGTTAAACCAAAACAAAGAGCTGGATTATATCGGGGGTAATACAACGGGGAATTAAAATTAGATAGTTCGTCGAGAGTGTGAGGAACGAGATCAATATCTCGAGAAAGTTTTTTAGAGAGATTTGTTCGTAGTTTTCTAAGAGTTTTGAATATCTTTATCGGAATAACATTATTCTTAGTCGGTATTAATAGGATTCCTATGTCAATATCAGTATGATTTTGTTCGTAAAGCGAAGACCCGTATATTACGGCTGCCTGAATAACCGCACACTGGTTTATTTTTTGCTTGATTATAGCAATATCTTCTCTAGATATCCCGACTTGCATGATTCCTTTTGATTTTTATTTTAACACCAAGAGCTCTTAATTTGTTTGCAATGTTCTCATAGCCTCGCTCAATATGATCGACACCAAAAACTTCTGAGGCACCCTCGGCTATTGATGCGGCAATAAGATAAGAGAATCCTGCACGGATGTCGGGAACTTTTATTTTTGCCCCATGAAGTTTAGTTTTGCCAAAGACAATGCAACTGTGAGAAAAACCCTTATTTTCAAACCGACAAGGGAGTGATCCAAGGCAGCGGGTAGATAATTTAATATTGGCCCCCATTTTAATCAACTCTGAAGTAAAACCAAATCTATTTTCAAATACAGTTTCGTGGATGATGGACTCTCCGTGAGCCTGAGTTAAAAGAACTACAAAGGGAGGTTGCCAATCAGTCATAAACCCAGGATGAGTATTAGTCTCAATATTGGTGGCTCTTAAAGAGCCCTTCTTGTTGAAAAATCTAATTCCCCCTTCCCTGACTTCTATTTCACCGCCGACCAATCGAATTTTGTTTATAAAGGTAACCATATTTATTTGTTCGGCCCCTTCGATAAAGATATCTCCTCCTGAAGCTATGGCAGCAGCGGCGAAAGAGCCGGCTTCAATGCGGTCTGGCAAAACTCTATGTCGAAATCCTCTTAGATTTTTAACCCCATCAATGATGTAGGTTCGATCCTCTTTTAACTCAATAATCGCTCCCATTTTTTGAAGAACCATGACTAAATCAATGATTTCTGGCTCGATGGCAGCATTTCTAATAATAGTTCTTCCTTCGGCTAAGACGCCGTTAAGAAGAATGTTTTCTGTTGCGCCGACACTGGGATAAGGGAGAAAGATTTCAGCTCCATGGAGTCTTTTAGCCTTAATGATATAAAGATTATCCTTTTGGTTAATTTCAGCCCCCATTTTCTCTAGAGCAGAAAGATGGAAATCAATTGGTCTTCGGCCAATTTTGTCTCCACCAACAACTGGAACAATTGCTTCCCCGTAGCGGTGAAGAAGGGGACCAACCATTAGAATAGGAATCCTGTTTCTCCCAGAATACGATTTTGAAACTTGAGGCTTCTGAATCTTTGGCGTTCTGATTTTAAGGACATGTTTTTCAAAAACGAATTGACTTCCTAGCTCCTGACACATTTCCAGTGTAAGAGAGATGTCTAAAATATGAGGTACATTTTCGAGAAAGCACTCTTCGGTAGTTAATAAAGAGGCAACTATTTCCTTTGTAGCGGCATTTTTAGCTCCACTAAGCTTAACTCTTCCTTGGAGCGGGCCACCTGGAATGATGTGATAATATTTATCTCTCATTTAGACTTTACTTTTCTCTTAGGATTATATCATTTTGTGACGGATTTTGTGATAGACTACAACTGTGTCTGAGCAAAAAATAAAAAATGTCGGCCACTTGATTTCGGCCCTAGCAGCAGTGAACTATTATTGTTGGCCAATAAGAGGAATGACGGTTGTTGGAGTAACTGGCACCGATGGTAAGACAACCACTTCCCATCTGATCTATGAAATTTTAAAGGCGGCCGGGAAATCAGTTGGGCTGATTTCTACTATCGGGGCCTTTTGGGACAATCAACAAATTGATGTTGGTTTGCACACCACCACTCCAGATCCGTGGTTGTTGCAGAAATTAATTTCGCAGATGCGGGCTAGCAGGGTGAAATATTTAGTTTTGGAGACCACTTCTCATGGTTTAGATCAACATCGGGTTTGGGGTATTCCTTTTGCCATTGGAGTCTTGACTAATATTACCCATGAACATTTAGATTATCACCGTTCTTTTGAAAATTATCGTCGAACTAAGGCCAAGTTGTTCCAACGAGCTAAAGTATCGATTTTGAACCGCGGCGACCCGTCTTTTGGTTTTTTAAAGAGATTATTAATTAATCAATCAAGATCAAAGAAAATTGTTAGTTATGGCTTGGAAAATCGGGCTGATTTTCGGGCCAAACAAATCAGATTATTATCGTCGGGCATGAGTTTTAAGCTTGAGACGGGTGATCAACAACTGATCCTGCAAACGCCGCTGATTGGTGACTATAACGTGGCTAATATCTTAGCAGCAGTGGCAACAGCGCGGGAATTAGCAATTGACTGGTCCATTATTAAACAAGCCCTGAGACGATTTGCTGGAGTAACAGGGCGAATGCAGCTAATTGATCTTGGCCAGCCTTTTAGCGTCATTATTGATTTTGCCCACACTCCTAATGCTCTTAAGCAGGTGTTAACAACTTTAAAACAGTTAAAAAAGTCACCAGGACGCTTAATTGTTGTTTTTGGCTGTGCTGGTGAACGGGATTATTTAAAGCGACCAATTATGGGAAAAATTGCCGCTCAACTGGCTGAGGTTTCAATTTTTACTGCCGAAGATCCACGACATGAGCGGATTGAGGATATTATTGATCAAATAGTGGCGGGGGCAAGCTCGTTGGCAAAAGAAGTAAGATCGGATGCGACATTTATCAAAGGCGGTGATCATGTCTTTTTGCGTCAGCCCGATCGAAAAAAAGCGATTGGATTGGCAATTAATTTAGCTCAAAAAGGAGACATTGTTGTTATTTGTGGTAAGGGGCACGAACGAAGTATGTGTTATGGAAGTCAAGAAATACCCTGGAGTGATTTCGAAGTAGCCAAGAAGGCTCTTAAAAGTTATTTAAAAAGAATGAAGGGATGAAAAAGTATTCATTGCCACCCAAAACCCAAGCACTAATTGATCATTACCTTAATCTTCGAGTAGGAAAAAGGGTGATTAATTGTCCTTATTATCAAAATGTTTGGAAAAAGCGGAGACCGGCTGTTTTTGCTGGTAAAGGTCGCCCAGAAGAAGTTGAAGTCCAAGCAAAGAAGTTGTTAGCCTTGAAACCAAGTCTAAATCGAGTTCCGCTTGGAACCCTCAAGTTTTATTTGGTTGAAGCCGATCTGGGAGTTGATTGTTCCGGACTTGTGGTTAATGTTTTAGCAGTCATGTGGCCCTAATTAGCTCGGTTCGGCAGAAAAATAATGAGGTTAAGAAAATAGAATATATCCATAGCACCTCTGATTATGGTGATCAGCACGGAGTAAAAAGGGGGCTAATTATTGTTAAAGATCCCTCTTTCCCTCTTGAGAGACAGTTTTGGCAGGAGGATGACTCTGAGGGTTGCAACTGGACAAAAAGAGACTACCTTAATGCGCCACAGAAAGAGCGGGGCCTGCGGAGATTAGTTGTTCTAACTTGTTGATAAAGAATTGACTCTCGGTTACAATAAAAACTGATGAAAGTAGCGGAAGTTTGGCAACAATTCGAAAAAAAGCTTTCTGGGCAAAAGGAGTTGAAAGATTTAGAGGTATTGAGGATTGAGTTTTTGGGGCGGAAGGGAAAGGTTAATCAGTTGCTTCAGAAAATTACCCAATTGTCCCCAGAGAAACGAAGGGAGTTTGGCCAAGAGGTTAATCAGCTAAAGAGGAGGATCGAGGCGGCAATTGAGAGGAAAAAACAAGAGCTGAGAACTGATCTTGAAAATAATCTAAGTAAAGAAAAGCTCGATGTTACTCTTCCGGGCCAAGAGCCTAACTTGGGCCATCTTCACCCAATTACTCAAATGAAATGGGAAATTGCCGATATTTTCCAGCGAATGGGTTTTGAAGTCTTGGAGCCCCTGGAGGTTAATAGCGATTATGCCAATTTTGAGGCCTTAAATATCCCTCCCGATCATCCAGCTCGAGACATGTGGGACACTTTTTGGACTCGTGAAGGCCATCTTCCAATTACTCACACCTCCTCAATGCAGAATTGGATTTATAGAAATAGAAAGCCCCCAATTCGGGCAGTGGTGATTGGTCGTTGTTTTCGGAACGAAGCTACCGACGCCGGTCATGAGCATACCTTTCATCAGATAGAAGGGGTTTATGTTGATAGGGGTATTACCGTGGCTCATTTAATTGAAACGATGAGAGTTTTCTTTTCTGAGTTTTATGGTCGGGAATTAAAAACGAAGGTGAGACCAAGTTACTTCCCTTTCGTTGAGCCTGGTTTAGAACTAGCGATTGAGTGTGTTTTATGCCGAGGGAAGGGATGCTCTGTTTGCAAGCAGTCTGGTTGGTTAGAAATTCTTGGTTGTGGTCAAATTCACCCCTCTGTGCTAAAAGAAGGTGGAATTGATCCCAAAAAACACACCGGTTTTGCTTGGGGTATTGGTTTAGAGCGAATCATTATGTTGCGTTATGGGATTGAAGATATCCGTCACTTTCATTCAGGAGACTTAAGATTTATTAGGAAGTTTAAGTAAAAGTTAAAATTAAAAGAAGTTAAAATTTAAGTTAAAGTTTAAGCTAGATGAAGATATCGAGAATTTGGATTAGCGATTTTTTGGAAGGACTCGACAAGATTAGGCCGGAGGAGGTGGCTGAGCGGCTGTCCTCGACTTTGGCTGAGGTGGAGGCAATCGATCAGCGAGGAGAATGGCTTGATGAAAGGGTGGTGGTGGCTAAGATTGTCGATCTTGTCCCTCACCCCAATGCTGATAAATTGAAATTGGCCAAGGTGACTACTGGCAAAGGAACTTTTGCTATTGTTTGTGGTGCTCCTAATATTAAGTCCGGTCAGATCGTTCCTTTGGTTTTAGCTGGCGGGCGGGTAAAGATTCCCAATGGCAAACTGATGGTGGTTAAGAAAACGAAAATCCGGGGAGTGGAATCAGAAGGAATGATGTCTTCTCAGCTAGAGTTAGGTGTTGGTGAAGATCATACCGGCATTTGGATTCTACCTCAGGACTGGGAAAAATACTTGGGAAAACCCTTGATTGAGATTTTACCAGAGATTAAAGATGTTGTTTGGGAGATTGAGAATAAAGCTTTGACTCATCGGCCCGACTGTTTTGGCCAGTTAGGAGTGGCTCGAGAAGTAGCGGCGGCTTTTGAGTTAGAGTTTAAAATACCCCAGTGGTATCAAAATAATTGGCAACCAAACCAATCAAAGCAAGAAGTTGATTTCCAGGTTGTTGTTGAAGATTCTTTGCTTTGTCCTCGCTACTCGGCTATTGTCCTCACGGGAATTAAAGTTGGTCCCTCTCCCCTATGGCTTCAGCAGCGACTGGTTAGTGTTGGTTTGCGACCAATAAATAATATTGTTGATATTACCAACTATGTGATGGTGGAATTGGGTCAACCGATGCATGCGTTTGATGCCCAAAAATTAGTTGGTAGTCAGATTATTGTTCGGCAGGCCAAGGAGGGCGAGGCAATCGAATCTCTTGATGGTGAGATGAGGAAACTTTCTTCTGAAGACTTGGTTATTGCTGACGCTCAAAGACCAATTGCTGTGGCCGGTATTATTGGTGGCACCAATGCTGAGATCGACTATCAAACCAAAACAGTGATTTTAGAATCGGCTAACTTTAATAAAGCCAGCATTCGGCGGTCGTCAATGAGATTGGGGATTAGAACTGAAGCCAGTCTTCGATTTGAGAAGGGTTTGGATCCCAACCTAACCTTGCTTGCCCTTGGTCGGGCCGCTAGCCTGATCTTAGAGTGTTGTCCCGGAGCCGAAGTTGCCTCTCGATTGGTTGATATTTACCCTCGACCAATTGAACCAAAAATAATTAAAACTAAGCCTGAGTTTATTAATCGGATTCTTGGGAGCAAGATTAACCCAAGCCAGATGGTAACTATTCTTGGCTATCTTGGATTGAGGGCAGAATTAGAGCGGGGAAAATTGACTGTTGAAGTGCCCACTTTTCGTCAGGATTTAACTATTCCTGAAGATTTAGTTGAGGAAGTGGGTCGAATCTATGGTTATGATAAACTCCCCTTAGTTTTGCCCCAAAGAGATTTGACTCCAGCTCCGGTTAGTGAAGACGCTCTTCTGGCAAGGAAGATAAAACAAATTCTAGTTGCCCTTGGTTTTGATGAAATTTACACTTATGCTTTTGTTGGTGCTGAGTTGTACCGAAAATGTCGCCTTAATCCAGAAAACCTGATTCCTCTAAAAAACCCCATTTCGCCTGAGCTGACATTTTTAAAGGATTCATTAGTGCCCACATTAATCGAGAAAGTAGCTCTTAATTTGCCCAATTTTGATCACTTCTCTCTTTTCGAATTGGCACGAGTTTTTCTTTATCAGAAAGATAGAAAGCGACTGCCTCTTCAACCAAAAATGTTGGCTGGAGCGGTGGCCGAAGCTAATGGAGATGAAAACAGGATGTTTTTAACCGCTAAAGGCTATTTGGAGGAGTTGTTAAGGCGGATTCTGGTACCGGGGGCAACCTTTAAACCTGTTTCTTCTGTCCCCTATCTTCATCCGGGTAAATCGGTTGAGGTCTATTCTAATAAGAGAAAAATTGGCATTTTTGGCATGATCCATCCCTTAGTGGCGACCGAGCTTTCTCTAGAAAAAGCGGCAGTAGCTATTTTTGAGTTTGATTTTGAGGTTCTGAAAACTGTGGTCAAAAAGCAAATTGATTATTCACCACCGGTTAAAGAAAGCCTGGTTAAAATTGACTTAGCAATTAAAGCTCAGAGCTGGCGAGAAGTAGAGGAGAGAATCGGCCGAGTCTTTGGTAGAGTGTTGATTAAGCTAAAATTAATTGATTTTTATCAGGGGAAGTATACTGTCCGTCTCTGGCTTTTGGCCACCAAACGAACCACGGGCGCTAATTTACAGAAATTAATTAATCAGGTAATTGAGGAATCCTGAGAAAAAGCAAAAATCGATTGGGCTTTTATCTGCTTACTTTCTCTATAATAGCCTTAAAAGTTTTTGGTTCAGTAGCGGCGAGGTGAGCCAAAATTTTACGGTTGAGGCCAATTTTGGCTTTTTTAAGCTGTCGGATGAATTTAGAGTAACTGAGTCCATGTTGGCGAGCGGCGGCGTTAATTCGTTGAATCCAGAGCTTGCGGAAGTCTCTTTTGCGCAGCTTGCGGCCAATATAGGCATACTGGCCGGCGTGGAGAACAGCCTCATGAGCAACTTTATAAAGTCGACTCCGCGTCATCCGGTAGCCCTTAGCTAATTTAAGAATTTTTTTGTGTCGTCTTCTTCTAGTGAATCCTGTTTTAACTCTCATGCTTTTCCAAGCAACTTTTTAATTTTTTTAGCCAAGGCTCCCTGAACTACCCGAACTCGCTTTAGGCGCCGAATCTGCTTCTTGCTCTTTTTGCGCCTCAGGTGTCGAGCAAATGAGCTTCGTCGTAATACTTTGCCCGTTCGGGTAACTTTAAACCGATTAGCTACTGATTTTCGAATTTTGAATTTGCTCTTTCGTTGCTTTTTGCCCATCTTGTTTTGTTGCCGTCTTTCTCAACTTCATAAACATAACTAATCTTTTGCCAGTTAGCTTGATTTCGCCATCTTGTTGGTAAAGTTCGGCTAGTTCTTGCTTTATTCTTTCTAAAAGTTGATAGCCGAATTCTTTTTTGGTAATCTGGCGACCTTTAAATTTTAACACTACTTTTAAGCGGTCGCCCTCTTGAGCAAAATCTTTAGCTCGTTCAACTCTAGTTTTAAAATCAGCTTCACCAATAAAGGGGCTTAATTGAATTTCTTTGATCTTGCTCCCCTGCTTTGTTTTCTTCCTTGCTTCCCGGCGCTTTTTATCTTGCTCGTACTTAAATTTGGCGTAGTCAATAACTTTGACCACTGGCGGGTTTGCCCGAGGAGCAATTTCTACTAGGTCAAGCCCCTTCTCTTGAGCAACTCGCCTTGCTTCTTGTAAAGAAACGATGCCAATTTGTTTACCTTGATCGTCAATCAGTCTAACGGTGGGAGCTCTGATCTGCCAATTTATTCGGTAAAAATCTTGTCTGGTTCTTTTTCTCTTTCTCACTGTTGCCTAATTTCTCCTAGAGTTTAGCACAAGAGTTATTTTTTGGCAATATGGGGATTCATCCTGCTGATCGAACCATATAGTGTTCTGAGGAGAGGAGAAATTTAGCGCCGCCCTTTTTGCTAGCAAACATACTCCAGAAAGCACCTCGTTTTTTGTTCTTCTGATTCCAGGCGGTCAGCCAGATGGCGGCATCTTCAATTTTAGCTCGGAACAATCTAATCCAAGTGATTAATTTTTGTAGAAAATTGACATCGTAGGTGCCCGGGTTAACTATATTTTGTTCAGCAGCAATTTCTAGTTGTTTATCTATTTTTTTAGCACTCCGTTTAATTGCGTCTAGTTCTTGACGGATTTGCTCTTGGAGGAGGCGGATTTCTTCCTCGACTTTTCTTTTATGTCGGTTGTAGATTTCTTTTTCTGTTCTTCTAATTAGGTTTAGTCTTTGATATTTTCTTTCGAAAGATTCTTGTTTTTTTCCTATTTCTTGAGCTTCTTGAGCACTAGAATGCTGAGGCTGTCTTAGTGCCTCGATTAGTTTGTTTGTTGCTTTTGGTTTTTTGGATTTGGGATTGGTGGCGAAATGGTCCCACCATTGGGCTGCCATGGCCCACTAATTTTACTACAGGTTGAGGAGATATTCAAGGGCTCGCTCGCGTCTAATTAAGCTAGCAGCTAATTGGGGGTCGATATTTGAGGGAAGAGATTTTAAGTCTTGGGGTTTGATCTTAATTTTTTGTTGTTGGGCGATTTGATCAAGGACAAGCTCAACCCTCCAGTTGATTTCTGCTTCCCGACGGTAATGCTCTTTTAATTGCTCTAAATTGATATTTTTGGAGCGAAGGTAATCTTCGATTGATAGTCCCACTTTTTCTAATTGGTCTATCAGTCGACTTAACTTATGATTGAGTTGATGGTTAATCATTGCTTGAGGAAGTTTGATTGCTTGGTTTTTTGCAATTATTTCAATGATTTTTTGGATCCTTTCATCTCGATCGTTTTTTGATTTATCCTTTTTCTGCTCCCCTTTTTCAGGGGTCCAAATTTTGCTTTGAGCATTAACCTTTCTGACTTCCTCAATAATTGACTCCAAATTGATCGGAGGAGCCTCACATGATTGGATGCGGAGTTGCCAATCTTTTCCTTCTTCGGCGGAAACAAGGGATATTTGGGGAGGGATGATGGGTTTTAGCTGATAATTTTTAAGTGCCTGATGATAAGCTTGGTTGATTAATAACTGAATTACCTGTTGATAAAGATAGTCCTTGCCTAATTTTTCTTCTACTAGATTGAGGGGTGCTTGTCCTCGCCGAAAGCCCTTAAGAGTAACTCTTTTTGCTTCGTTTTGAAGGATTTCTTGATAGGTTTGTTGGATCAGCTTGGTTGGAATGACTACTTGAATTTCAAAGGAGCCGTCTTTTTGTCGTTGAAGATCAAATTTTATTTGACTCTTTTTCATTCTGCTAGTTTAACCTAATTGATTTTGGAAG
>JALUUX010000024.1 GCA_027021145.1 Candidatus Shapirobacteria bacterium | reverse complement strand
GCTCGCTGCTAGGGCGTAAAGGGTGAGTTGGTCATTGCGATCAACGGCTTTTTGGTCGGGGGTGCGGCCGCCAGTTTTGTAATCAATGATTTCTATCTCGCCATTAGGAAGAAGGTCAACCCGATCGATAACTCCGCCCACTTTGAGGCTGGGAGTAAGGCGAAAAGAGAAGGGTTGCTCTAAAGCAGCAATATTAAACGATTTTGCTTTAGCAATCTCTTGTTGGTAGAAGTTTTTTAACATCTGTCGCGCCTCTTTTTTGGCCTGCTTTTCATGAGCCTTGGAGGAAAATCCATTTGAGCGCCAGTTTTGCTCGAGGATTTGGAGTAGTAGTTTCTCGGGCAGCAGATTCTTGCTGGTGATTTGAGCTTGATAGAATTCTTTCAGGGTCCGATGAACAACCTCACCAACAGTTTGAGCAGCCGAGGGCGGTGTCGGCAGCCGAAGAAGGTATTTGTATTTATACTGCAATGGGCAGATGGTAAAAGAATCTAGTTGAGAGAAAGAGAGATAGCTGACGGGAGGATTAGCCACCGGTTTTGGTTCTGGCTCAGGGGGTTTTTGCCAAGAGAGGAGGGAAAGTTGGGAGTTAATAGTTGATAGTGAGTGGTGGATAGTTGCCTCTGACCCCAACGCCTCGCTGACAAATGGAGAAAGTTTTTTCTCCCGTTTGCCTTCACCGTAAAATTTGGCGGCAGCGAAGTAAAGTAGATCCTTGGCTCGAGTCATGGCCACATAAAACAATCGGCGCTCTTCTTGTTCATGAGGGTCGCCCTCGGGCAAAAACTCTTTAATCAATGGTTGGGGAATAGGAATTTGTTCCCGGCGTCTAGTGGTGGGAAAGCGTTGATTAACCAGATTAACAACAAAGACAACCGGAAACTCCAATCCTTTAGCTGAGTGGACAGTAAGAATATTGACGGCATTAATTTCGGTCCAGTCGGTTTCGGCTGCTAGAGGGCTTTCGCCAAGCTCTAAGCGAAGGGTAATCCAATCCAGCAGGTGAAAGATAGAGGCTTCTTCATTGTTGTTTTCAAATGATTTAATTTTGTCGAAAAATTTGGCAATATTAAGGGCCTTTTGCTGGTCGCTTTCGCTCTTGGGGTGAAGAAGAGATTTTAGGAGACCGCTGTCTTGGAGAAAGTAATAAAGGATTTGGCCGCCAGTCTCTTTGGACAGAAGTTTGAGATGGCGGTGGAAGATCTTGACGAATTTGTTCATTTGTTCATTTGCCATTTGATCATTTTTAATTTTTTCTTCGGCGGCTTCGAGGAGAGAGAGGTTGTGGCGTTTGGCAAAGCTGCGCAGAAAAGCTAAGTCGCGGGGAGAGATGTTAAAAATTGGCATACTGGCCACCCGGAAGAAAGCAATGTCGTCTTGAGGATCAACCAGGAGTTTTAAGTAGGCAATCAGATCTTTAATTTCTGGTTTGCGGAATAAATGGCCCGGACCAAGAAATTGATAAGGGATACCATGGCGGGCTAGGGCTCTGGTAAAGGGTTCGGAGTGATTATTGGCCCGAACCAGAATGGCAATATCTTTGTATTGGTATGGTTGGCGGGTTAACTTTTGGATTTCTCGGGCAACCAGGTCGGCTTCGTCTTCAGCGCGCTCCGCAAAAATAACCTTGATTGGCTTTCCCTTAATTTTTCTGGCACTTTTGAGGTTTTTGCTGATCTTTAACTTGGCTTCCAGGGTGTCGGGATCATTATGCTTGATCAGGCGGTAAGAGTGATCGAGGATGGTCTGGGTGGAACGATAGTTATCAGTCAAGACAACCATTTTGGCCTTTTTGTAGTCTTCCATGAAGGTGAGAATATTAGAGACAGCGGCACCTCTGAACTTATAGATTGATTGAGAGTCGTCACCGGTGACCGTGAGATTAGGGTCTTCTTCTGGTGGAGCCAACAACTTGATCAGTTCATATTGGGCGATATTAGTGTCCTGGAATTCATCCACTAGAATAAATTTGAATTTTTTCCGGTACTCCCGAAGAATATTCGGACGCTGGCGAAAGAGTTTTAGGGTGTAACTAATGAGATCAGCGAAATCAAAAACTCCCTCTTTTTCTTTTAATTGTTGGTAAGTGACGAAGGCTCTAGCTAGTTCTAAAGTCTTTTTGGCTTCTAGCTGATCTTCGGGGTTAATGGTATTCTTGGTTTGTTTCTGGGCGAATTGTAAGTATTGATTTGGGGCGATATCTTCATCTTGGAGTCGAGAAAAATGATTAATCATTCCCCGAAGGAATTGGGTGGGATTAGAGATGGGACGGAAGTAGTCGAGATCGAAGTCAAAGAGATGTTTTTTGAGAAAAAGAACTGTTTCTGCTTCAGTCATCAGCTTAAAATTAGGATTTAGGCCAATCTGATGAAGTTCTTCCCTGAGAATTTGATCACAGAAGGAGTGAAAGGTAGAAATCCAAAGTTGGGCGTAACCTAAGGGCAGGGCTTGATCGACTCTTTCCTCCATCTCTTTGGCGGCCTTTTCAGTGAAAGTGAGGGCCAAGATCTGAGATGGAGAGAGGCCCTGATTAACAATTAACCATTTGATTCTCTCGGTAATAACCGTAGTTTTGCCAGTGCCGGCGCCAGCAATAATCAGCAGCGGCCCGCCCTGATACTCCACTGCCTCTTTCTGTTGAGGATTTAATTTGATTTTGACCATTATTCTAATTGGCAATAATTTTAATCTTTTCTACTTTAGCAACAGAAACAAAGTCTTTATCGAAGGTGGCAATATTATCAATTTTATGACTTTTAATTATTAGAAGATGATAAGCATCTCTTGGTCTAAGTTGATACTGGGTGATAAATTTAACCACTTTAATCTGCGCTTTTTGGGTTAGAGGCGGATTAACAAGAGTAATATTTGGCAGAAGAAAAATTGAGGTAACAAAGTCTCTTAAGATTTCTTTTTCCTTCTTAAAAAGTCCTCTTCTTCGTAAGAGATATTGGATCTGGAAGAGAGCTTCGTCAAGAACAAGGGGAGAAAGGCAGAGAAGATAATTTTTTTCAATTAGTTTTAAGAGAATCTTTTTGGCTCTGGGGTGAAACCGAGAGTCTTTATCTTTGGCGGCAATAATAATGTTACTGTCAAGGTAGCATTTTTTCATATTGTTGATCATAAACTCTTTTTAGTTTTTTGGGGGTCCAGTTTCCTCCAAGGGGTATTGGTTTAAACAATTTTTCCAAGAAATTGGCGCTAATTTTGGTTAAATCAGCTTGCTGGACGGCAGTTGGCCTTTTTGCTTTGATGGGCGAAATTTTGGCTAGCGGCTGAGAGCGGTAAACCAAAAGCAACTCTTCTCCCATAGCCAGCATTTGTTTGACCTGGCCAAAATTTTCTCTTAACTGACTCATTGAAACGATGTTTATCTTCACAGTAGTT
>JALUUX010000023.1 GCA_027021145.1 Candidatus Shapirobacteria bacterium | reverse complement strand
GATTATTGCCGTCGTGATGAACATCGCCAGGAGTGTTTAGACTTCTTAAAGACGGCTCCGGACCAGTGGCGTCAAAAAGCCCAGGTGCTGATGAGAGAGTTAGGTTGTCAAGATCGCCGCTCTTGTCGGACACGATGCCAACAGCAGCCAGAGCAGTGCGCTCGCCTAGATTTGTGCTCTTTGCCTCAATTCCAAGATAAGTGCCGCCGACCGATGGTTAATCAGACTAATCAGGAAGGGGCTGAAAAACAAAAACAAGAGAGACAAGGAATTAAAAATCGATTTCAAAGACCGGATTGGCCTTTACCGAGAAAAGAAGAGTTACCTAGGGATGATTCTAGCTTGGAGAGAAGGGATGGGAAAAGGAGGTCGGGATTAAAGGAGATAAAAGAAAGAAAAAAGGTTGAATCTCGGGATGAAGAGCGGGGGCCAGGGAAGCGACCAAAGATCAATCTGAGTCCTACAACAATGCCTTTACCTGATTGGTTAAGAGGAGTCTCTCCTAGTCGACCGCCGATTAAGGCTGAGCCAATCAAAGTTGAAGGAGAGAGGCCCGAGGATCATGAGCGATCAGCAGGGGAGAGTTCGGGGGAGAGAGAAAAACCAAAATTTGGCTTGCCCGAAGTAGTTTTGCCGCGAAAAGAAAAGAATTTGTTTCCAGAAAGGTCGGGCCAATCTAATCAGTCTAATCAACCCAGCCAGCGCCGATTTAATTTCAACCAATCTAATTGGTTTAACAATCAAGGAGGAGGGGGTTTTGGTCGAGGTAGAGGAGGAAGATTGATGGATCGGGTTCGGGGTTGGTTTGATGAGGGTCATCAAGGCCCGGGAGGGTGCCAAGATCTTTTTAGCTGCCTTTCTTATTGCCAAGAGCCAACAAACTGGACTCTCTGTCGTCAGTTTGCTGACTAGAAAGATTTCTTCTTGACATTTCTTCAGTCTTGTGGTAAAAAGCCAATTACTCAAATGATGACAGTAGTTTTGGGAGTTATTATCAGCCTCATTGTCCGCCTCATTAAGAGGTGGGGGATGGAGCTGATTTAATTTTCTCCTAAAACTACTCTTTCCATCCCCCAAGAAAATTGGGGGATTTTTTAATGGTTAAATTGAGAAAGGGGGTGAGTAAGATGGGACCGAACTCAGTTGAAGGTTCTTTGTTTAGGCCGCATGTAGAAGAGCTTCATCAACCATGGGCAGAGCGCAATCAGGATTGGGGAAGGAGGACAGAAGATAAGACTCAAGCAGCTGGGCAGGAGAGCAGAAGTTCTTTTCCCAATCCCAGTGGGCTAAGGAGCAGGGAAGAGGAGTGATAAATATTAAGCAGATTGATTAGTGGTGATTGCTTTGATTGGTTATTTGATTAGGCCTAAGAGGTCAGCCGGCTGGCCAATCAAGTTGTTAATTTCAGCTCAATCCTGGTGTTTAAAAGTTAAGCAGGATGGAGTTATTTTAGTTTTGGACAATACTAGTGATATAATACTAATTATGGGAGGAAGAGAGAGAGAAGCAATAAGGAGGGTGAGAAGATTGGCATCAGTCCAAGTTAACTGTCCTAATCTTCTTTCCCCGGAGTGCCTAAAGCGAGGTTGCCCTTTAGCCTCTACGGTGTTCTCGGTTCCATCAGAAGTTCTTGATCACCTTTCTCTTAGATGTAATCGGCTACCAAATCAGAGGAAGATAGGAATAAGGCATCGTTTTGTGAATTAATGTTTTTGCAGCTAGCTAGGTATATAGGTATATTAGGAGAGGCCCACTAATAACCGCTTCTGTGATATAATAGAAATTATTAGGGCTTTTTAATAATAGCTGGAGTTAGATGAGGTTAGAAAGAGAAGAATTGGGACCATCTCTTGAAGCAATTCCTGAGTCAAAAACTTCTTCTCCTTTTTGATCATTTCAATGGGCCTCTAATACCGACATTAATACTGATGGGAGAAGTAGTAGTCGCAAAGCACATTCTTACGCCACTACCGTTTGAGTTAAAGATGGGAGTAATTGGTGGTTTGTCACTTGGAGTGCTTGATCAATTACTTCGCTGGCAATTGTATCGGTCTTGACAGTCATGGTAGAATTATTCTCAACCAAAATAATCAAAATGAAAACAGGGCAAAGATTGATTAACCACACCATTCTCTTTCTCCTCATTAGGAGCAGGGGGATGGTGGTGAGTTAATCAAAGCCCACAAGGATTATAAAACCCAATTAAAAATTCACCCAATCCCCCAAAAAAAGAAAGGGGGATTTTTTAATGGAGGTGATAAAATGAAAGAAGAAAGGGTGGTCTTGGAGTTACCACCAGCAGAACAATTGCTGTCACCCGAAGAAGTCCAGAAAAAGCTGAGAGTGCCAGAGGGATTTTCTCCTGATTCAAGAGTAATTGTTTATTTGGGCCAGCCTCGATGCGGAAGCACAGCTATAGCCTGCGCTTGGGGAAATTTCGACTGGTTGCGCGGTAAAGTTCACTTCCAGCCTTGGAAATTCCTTCAGCGCTATGGTAAAGAATTAGGTATTGACTCACTTGAACTTTTTGGAGATGGCCAAAACATAGTTGTTGCTCTCAAAGAAACACCCGGAGGGCCAAACCATTATGAAGAGATTTTTGATCCGGTTGAAATCCTTTTGAATGCGGGAGTACCAGCCGAAATAATGAGAGTTGTGGTTGTTGCCCGAGAACCAGTATCTCAGTTCGAGTCTTGGTTGAAGTTTGATACTAGAAGACGAGTCGATGTTTATTTGGCCGGTCAAGAGTTTGTTTTAAATAGGCTTGCTTATTATCGTCATCTGGGAATTAACGCCGTTCCTCTTGTTTTTGAGATGTTCTATTCGGCTGAGACGAGGCTTACAAAGAGCCTTTTTGAAGTTTGGGGTTTTGATTTAAGGGAGTATCCAATTCCAGATGAGTTGTCTTTTAATAAGGCTTCTATTATGAATGATGTTTGCTGGCATGAGGCTAGGAGCGATTCTCATTATTTTGAAACTGTTGTAGCCCCAGTGATTGAGAGAGGAAAATTTGAATTAACTGAGCCGAGAATTTTTACATCATCTAATTTGCCTTATTGGATTGCTGAGTTTGTTTCTCAAGAGGATCAGAGCAGACTTCTGAAAGAGGGTAGAAGGCGATACTTATCTTTTGCTCGGGAAACAGTAAATTTTTGGAAAGCACAAGGTTTTTCAAACCGGTGGTTCGATAGATATTTGAAAGAATTGGAAGTTTCTTTAGATAAGGATTAAGATGAAAGAAAGAATAGGAGCGCCAGTTTTTTGGCGCCAATCCAACCAGATTTTATCGCCAGAAGGTCTGGTCAGGAATAATTTTGCTTTGCCGGGTCGCGATGAGCCAATTCCTTTAGGAGTAACGCCAGTTAGATTTTCTCCAAGGGAAGAGCAAAGATTTAGAAGAGATGTTGAAGTATTGGCAGGAGTGAACACTAAAGCGCTAGCATTTGCCTTGAGAAGTAAATATTACCAAGATATAATTCTTCCTTCTGAGAGAGATGATCCTAGGACAAGAGAAAGGATTCTAGAAATAGTTGAAAAATATGATTCGTTTGAAGGGCTTTATAATTATCTTGAAAGGCAGCCTACTCTTCAACGGCCTGATTTCTTAGTTTATCCCTTACCAAATGGAAAAGTAGGACAAGGACTACTCGAATTTAATAGTACCCGACCAGGTGGAATTATTCTGCTTAATGCTGCTGCAGGTATATTGCAGGAAGCAGGCGTTGTTAGACAACCATTAGTTCCTCGTCCTGATATGCTTTTGGAATTTTTTGAGCGAATAAGAAAAATGAGAGGTTTATTATCAAAATGCCGAGTGGGATTACTGTGGAGTAGAGGGTATGTGGCGGAAATTGAGATGCCTCGATTAGCTGAGGTACTAAATAGAGAAGCGAGGAGAGCAGGGAGTAAGTTGGAGTTCTTTAGTGCAGAAAGGAATTTGTTAGAAGAAGGTGATGATGGAGTAGTTTATGATCAGGATGGAAGTCCAGTTGAGATAGTTTATGAAAATGCCGCGCCCCCATTTTTCCGCTTTAAAGGTTCGGATAAACCTGGCGCTTCGGTTTTAGTTAATCCCCCAATCATGGCTATCGGCGATAATAAAGCATTAATTCCTATCTATAGGGATTCTGGTTTTCAAGAATATCTTACTACAGAGGAAAAAGAAGTAATAGAAAGACGAGTACCGCCAGCTCATTTTGTTAGTGGCCCTCTCGCTTTAGATGATTTTATAAGGAGAAATCCAGTGGGTAGATGGGTTTTTAAAGTAACTGATGGTATTAAGGCTTCCTCAGGAAAAGGAATTGATATGGGCTCAGAAGAAAGTGAAAATTGGTTGAGAAGCTTGCGAGAAAGAGTTACAGAAGGAGTAAGAGTTATTGCTCAGCAAAGAATACCCCCGAAAAGACCATGGTGTCAAACCAGTTTTTTGGATAGTAACGGATTACAACGGGCTAAAAATTTTCTGGACTGCGACCCTTATGTGGTAAACTGTGGTGATGGTAATTATTGGGTAATAGGTTATCTTTCGCGGGGGAAGAGCAGTCATCCAATTAATGTCAGCCAAGGAGGAAGTTTGGGGGTTGTTGAAAGAAGATGATGACAGTGAAAAAAACTAGGCGATTTGAGCAAATGCTTTCAGAAAAAAAGAGTTCTTTTCTCAAAGAGCTTTTTGAGTTGTTAGAGTTCCCTACATTGTCGCAGGATAAAAAGGAGGCCGAGAAATGTGTGAAATGGTTGGTGGAAAAATTAAAAGAATTGAGGTTTAAAACCAAAATAATTAAAATAAAAAACTCCAATCCATTCATTCTAGCTGAAGCTGGCGAGGGAAAGAGAACTCTGTTAATCTACGATCATTATGATGTTATGCCTCCTGGTGATTTGAGTCTATGGAAATTTCTTCCGTTTAAACCGACAATAAGGAATGGACGGATTTTTGCTCGAGGAGTTGCTGATAATAAGGGGCACTTAATGCTTCGAATTCAGGCTATCAGGATAGTAGAGGAAATTTTGGGAAAGTTACCAATTAAAGTAAAGTTTTTAATAGAGGGCGAAGAGGAATTAGGTAGTCCTCACATTTCTCAATTATCGACTCATTATGGGTTCTGGTGGAAGAATGCCGATTTATGTTTATGGGAGTCGGGAGATATTAATGAAGACGGGACTCCAAGAATTTTTTTAGGAATGAAAGGTATTAGTTATCTTTTACTCTCTGTCAAACAAGGAAATAAAGACATCCATTCAGGTTTTGCCTCTTTAGTTGATAGTCCGGTTTGGAGGTTGGTTTTAGCTTTAGCAACTATGAGAAATACAGAAGGAGAGGTATTGATTGATGAATTGAACAGACTGGTCAAGAAACCTTCATCTGTCGAGAAGAGAATGCTTAGAACTTTAAATTGGGATCTTGATGGAATGTTAAGAGCGTTAGGCCGAAAGAAGTTTTTGGGTGGTCGAAGAAATGAAGTGGAGGTCTTGAGAAGACATTTTTATGGTTTAACCTGCAATATTTGTGGTATTAGCGCTGGTAGCACGAATAGAGAGGAATTAAAAACAGTTTTGCCTTGCGAGGCATATGCAAAAATAGACTTTCGTTTGGTAGATGGAGTCGATTCAGGGTTAGTGAAGAACTATGTTAGAAAGCATCTGAAAAAAAACGGGTTTAGCGATATAAGAGTAAAAGAGCTTGCTAGTCTACCTGTGGCAAAGACCGATTTCCAGAACAAAGTCTTTCAGATAGCGTTAAAAATTATTGAAAAAAGCTTTGGTAAGAAACCGATGATTATTCCCTACGCAAAAGGTTCGGGCCCAATGTATTATATTGCTTCTCGGTTTAAGATTCCTTGCATTCAGTTGGGAGCTCAGACTTTAGATTCGGCGATTCATGGACCAAATGAAAATATTAGCGTTGACAACTATTTCAAAGCTCTAAGGGCGACAATTGACCTGATTCTCAA
Organism: Candidatus Shapirobacteria bacterium; assembly: GCA_027021145.1. GTDB lineage: Bacteria > Patescibacteriota > Microgenomatia > UBA12405 > JAHJSD01 > JALUUX01. The sequence goes on along the minus strand of JALUUX010000023.1, from coordinate 9,210 downwards.
TCTATCATAGGTGTTTTAGATGATATTGTTTGTGCCGCTATTATTTATTATGTTCCTAGTTTCCGAAAATGTCTGCTAAAAGCGAGAGAGTCTCTCTTAATGATTTAGCCGGAGCTTTAGGCATCTCCCCTTCAGTGGCTCGAGCATTGGGAAAAAATGCCCTTTTAAATCAACTTGCTGAACAGTATGGTCATCCAACTACTCGCTGCGAGGATTGTCGCACTGCTGGTCAATATACCGGTGATTTGGAGGGAGATTTTGAAGGTATTTTGCGGCGCCGCCTAAAAAGGAATGATTGTTAGAAATTATTTACCAAAATCCTGGCCGATCGGCATGGATTTTTGAATACAAATTTCATGTCGTAGTCGGCAGCGGATTTGGTTATTAGGAGGGATGTGGTATTATGGAAGTGATGAAGAAGTTTTTGCTTTGGATTAAAAACAATAAAGCCACTGCGGCCTTATTATTAGTGGTTGTTTGGTTGGTGTTGAATCAGAGGAGTGGTCGGGTGGGTTGGGCGCCGAGGTCAGAAGAGTTTAGTTCCCTTGAGGTTCGTCGAGGCGCGAGTGTTAATTTGCCGCCAGCTGGTGGGGGTGCTCCGCCCCAACCAGAGGTCAAAGAACGACTCAAGGTTGAAGAATCTAATATTTCTTTGGTGGTGGACCAAGTTAGGCCTAAGGTAGAGCAGATTACTGATTATGTTGTCGGTCGCGGGGGTTATTTGGTTTCTTCATCAATCAGTCAGCCTCAAGAAGCTCCTTTTGCCACCTTAGTGGTTCGTTTGCCCAATCAAGAATTGCGGCCCACTTTGGCTTATCTGCGCCAATTGGCGGTAAAAGTAACTAATGAGTATCTCCAGGGTTGGGATGTTACTGATGAATATCTGGACCTGGAGGCGCGGTTAAAAACTCTCTACCAGACCAAGGCTAAGTTTGAGGAAATTTTGGCTCAGGCTCAGAAAGTGAACGAGATTCTTCAGGTTCAGCGGGAGATAATTAATCTTCAAGAGCAAATTGATCGCCTTAAGGGACGCCAAGAATATCTGAGAAAGACAGCCCAAAATGCCAAATTGACCATTTATCTTTCTACTGATGAGTGGTCCTTGCCCTATTCACCAGAAGCGCCCGCTTTTCGGCCAAAAGTGATTTTCAAGCAGGCGGTTCGTTCCTTGGTATTAAACCTGCGCCGAGGCGTGGCGGCAGGGATCTGGCTAGCGGTTTATAGTGTCATTTGGCTGCCGCTAGTTTTGGGTTATTACTTCTGGCGCCGTCGCTCTCCCCGTCATTAATTATTCTTGAATTTTCCCTTAACTCAAGACCAGCCCAAGGCAATCAGGGGTTGCTTTGAATTTGTGGTTAATTATCTCAAAAGGGCCGGTTTTCAGGTTAAATTTAGTCTTCTCGTGGCCGGTTTTTCTCGGCTCAAGGTATTAAATTGGAAGTATTGATTAGGGGGAAGTTTTACCAAGGGGAACACCAATTTTCCTGCTGACTTTAATATATTAATATATTAAATCATTAAAATCTTGGTTTTTTAAGACACGGGTTTCTGAAAACTGTTTAATTTGTTTGAGCAATTCCCTAGTTTAGTCACCAAACTCTAACCTTTTTCTCTTTTTCAAGTTGAGTTTTTTTGCTCTTCTTTACCTCTCCTTGTCTTTAAAAGCTTAGTTGAATTACCCTGACGGCATTTTTTTCTGATACACGGCCACTATTGTAGTGTTTTTAGTGGCTATTTTTGAACATTGCCCGGTTGATAAAACATGCCGGTAAGCTTGTGGGAGGAGGGGGATTTGGTTTATAATTTGAACAATGAAGGGAAGGGTGGTTGATTTGTTGCGGACCAGAGGAGAAAAAGTTTTTCAACGCTTCCCTATAAGCTTGGTTTATCTATTTGGCTCTCAATCGCAGGGAAGAGCCAGAAAAAATTCTGATGTTGATTTAGCGGTTCTTTTTGATCATTCTGTTTCAAAAGATCAGCGTTTTGATTTGACTCTCCGGCTGGCGGGCGAAATTAGCGACTTGCTCAAAAGTGATAATTTTGATTTGGTGATTCTAAACGACGACAACGCTTCGCCAGTTTTAAAGTTTGAGGCTGTTTATCGGGGCATTGTGGTTTATTCTCGCTTGGATTTTAACCAGCGATTTGAATTTGAAAACCGGGTGAGAAAAGAGTTTCACGACACCGCCCATTTTCGCAAAACAGCCTTTGAGGCTATCCGGGCCCGGTTTGGTCAAAATGAGTTAAAAAAGAAAAAATAATGAGTAAAAAATGGCTTGGGCGACTGTTGGAATTGGTTGCCTTAGATACCACTAATCCGCCGGGGAAAAACTATCGCCAGGCGATGGCCCTGCTTAAACCCTGGTGTCGGGAAGCAGGACTAAAAACTGAATTAGTGGAAATTCCCGAAAAAATTGCCAAAGATCGGGTCAATCTTTTGGCCCACCGGCGCCATCCCGGCAAACCTCGACTGTTGGTTTACTCTCATATTGATGTTGTTCCCGCTGATGAGGATTGGCAGCCGTTCAAGCCCCGAGTTGAAAAGGATAAGATTTTTGGTCGGGGAGTGGCGGATATGAAAGGTTCTTTGATTGCCTTTTTGGCGGCGGCCGAACAAGTCAAAGACCAGAAACTACCTTGGGACCTAACTTTGATGATTACCACTGATGAAGAAACTAATCAAAAGGCCCAAGTTGAGTATCTTTTAGATCGAAAAATCGACCAGGTTAAAGGAGCGGTCTTTTTGGATATTGATTCCACTTTTGGCTATGTTTCTATCGGTGGTTTGGGGCATATTGCTGTCAAAATTACGGTTCATGGTAAGGCGGTTCATTCCGGCATCTCTCACACTGGGGTTAACGCCATTGAAAAAGCGGTGCCGATTTTGAATGCCTTGATGAAGTTGAAAGAAAAAGTTGAAGCCCGCTTTTCCCAAATTCCAGTCAATCCCGAGCTGGGGATTGAAAAGATGCAGGCCAAGCTTAATATTGATGTTATTGCCGGAGGGAAAAAAGTTAATATTGTTCCTGATCGCTGCCAAATTGAGGTTGATCGCCGCCTGATTCCCGAGGAGTCAGTCGGGCAAGCCCAAGAGGAAATTCGTCAAGCGCTTGAGCCTCTCAAAGACCAAGTTGATTTTGACCTAGAGTTTGTTCATTCTATGGCCGGCTATGGCCAGGTTAGCCCCGCGGCCAGGAAACTGGCCCAAATTATGAAGCAAGTAACCGGCCAAGGCGAGCTTTATGGCGTCATGGGTTCAGGCGACTTACTGGCCATGGCCGCCGATTACGATTGGCAGTTTGCCGGTTTGGGCGTAATCAGAGATAAGGAAAGCAACGCCCACGGCCGACTGGAAAATGTTTATTTGGAAGATCTCGATGTCGTCACCAAAATCCTCAAGCGCTTTCTTTTACAAGCTTAGGTTGATTAAACAGGATTTTACCAATACTACCAACTTTTCCCACTGACTTTAATATATTAATATATTAAATCATTAAAGTCTTGGGTTTTTCTTCTAGCTCAAAATTTCTCGGTCGTCAAAATAATGGATTGCCCGTTTTTGGGATTGTGATAAAGGCTGGCGGGGATTATTTTTAAGAGTAATTTGAATTCAGAAAAGTAGCACTATGATCTAGGTTTGTTTTCTCTTAGGTGCTGATTAATTACCGATTTAACTATACTGAGGTCTGTTAGGGAAATTGAGATTAATGCTATGCTGCTGAGGAAAGCCAGTTTTAATCTTTTCTTCCATGACGAAAATTGATACTCTTGAGAGAAACTGGCCAACAGTCCCCAGAGACTAAGGGTGGCTAAGCGATGGTTGTTTGGTTGAAGAAAGTGGGCCATTCTTGCCAACTGAACTGATGTAATCAAATCATCTCCCTGAAGACCAAGTTTTGCTCGCCGGGCATAAAGGACGCTTAATCCTGAGGCTGCTCCTAAAACATCGTTAAAGGCGCTTTCTATTACTTGATCCAAAAGGGCAATTGCTTCTTCGATTTTTCCTAAGATTTTTAAAGTATTGAGCTTATCTTGACAAACTTCTATTGGCCAGTTAATCGCTCCGCCATCGATTGTTCTTGGGGGAAGGGAGTTTAGGTCTATCTGACTATACAACTCTTCTACCTCTTTGATTCTTCTTTTTTGTCTTTCTTTGCCTTCGCCTCTTTTTATAGCCGAGTTAGCGTCAACATGGCGGATTCGACCTAGGCCGACTAGTCCGACGCGACAATCATCTCTTTTTTGGGAGAGATCAATTCTAAATCTCTCCTCTCTTTGCCTAATTTTTTCTAATCTTGCCGAGACTTCTGTTGGTCTAGCCCATTGTCGCCAGGCCTGTTCGATTAGGCTGCTTTCTCCTCGCTGGCGCGCTTGTTCGCACGAAGTAACTGTTTCTCTCAGAGAAGGAAGAAGTTTTTGGTTATAGAACCAATAGACCCTCTGTTCTCGGGAGAGGCTTCTTAATTCTTTCCTCCAAGAGAATATGTTTTCCCCGCTTTCGCCCATTATAGGATATTATACCAGGTTTTACTGCAATATTTGAGAGGAGTGGGGTTAATCAATTTTGCTTTGGATAGGGGTTGACAGGGGACAAAAGTTTTCTAAAAATAGAATTAGGGTCGGATTAGTGATTGTCGAAGAGAAAGGAGGTGAGACAAATGGGAGGAACCTGGTGGGGAGTGCCAGCTTCTTTAGGTGTTTTTTACTCGCAAAGTTTGAACCTCATCGTTAAAGTCTTGGTGGCCTTATTGATTTGGTGGTTGGGTAAAAAGCTCCTGGGCGCCGCAGTAAAGTTGGTTAGCAAATTCGATCTGGGCATTAAAAGCATTCCTGAGGTGGTCGAAAAAGTGGGCAAGGCGGTCTTGGTTTTAGTAGTGCTAGATTATCTTGGTATTGGTCGAACTATTATTGCCGCTTTAGTTAATGGTTTAACGATCATGATTGCTATTGCTTTGGGATTGGCTTTTGGTCAGGCCTTGACCCCGGAAGCCAAGAAAATGGTAGCCCGATTTCAACGCGAGCTTAAAGCAAAGTGAGTAGGTTATAATTAGGTTAATGCTTAAGTTTAAGAAAAACAGAGTTGGAATTTGGTTTCTTTTGTTGTGGTGGGGGAGCTTGTTTTGGGCCGCGAAGCCAGCCATAGCCAAGAAATATCAGATTAAGCCGGTAACAATTAGGATTTGGCTTCAGTCGGATGGCTCGGCTTTAGTTGAAGAAGAGCGGCAGTTTAATTTTGTCGGTTCTTTTAGCTATGCTTATCAATACTTCAATAAATATCCCGATCAAAAGGCCAAGCCAGGCCGCCAGGCCCCCTATTTAATGACCGATTTTCAGGTTTGTGAGCCCAAAAAGCAACTTTGCTATACTCAATTGCTAGCCAGTTACGCCAAGCAGGCCGACCAAATTCGACCAGTAAACTCCTATTATCTCCTTGATCAAAAAGATCGTTATTATTTAAAGTGGTTCTATCGGCAAGAAGGGGGTCGGCGGACTTTTCTAGTGCGCTATCGAGTAAAAGGGGCAATCACTCTTCATCGAGATGTGGCCGAGTTTTATTGGCAGTTGATTGGTCGCGACTGGTCAGTTGATCAAGATCAGATTACCGCCACTGTTTTTTTGCCTCAATCAGTGGCTGACGACCAAATTCAAGCTTGGGCTCATGGTCCAACCTCGGGTTGGGTGAAGATTGCCTCTAATCAACAAGTAGTTTTTGGTCTGGATCGATTGCCTGGTGGCGCCTTTTTTGAGGCCCGAATCCTTTTGCCCCGGGATTTGTTTGGGGGAGGAGCGCCGGGTCAGTTCTCTCGTGCCCAGATCATAGCCCAAGAAGAACAATTTATTCGTCAAACCAAGCATCGTTTTCTTATTGCTATGTTAATGATTGGTATAGTGATTTTGATTAATTTATGGATGTTAGTGCAAAAATTGATTCAGTTTTGGCGCCTTCATAAGGACCAAAGGTTACCCAAGTTGAATCTTTCGGGCCGAATTTGGGAGCCGCCAAGTGATATTGATCCCGCCCAAGTAGTTCAATTATTAACTGGAGTCAAGATGCTCAAGCCTCGAGCTTTTACGGCCACTTTGTTGTCATTAATTAGTGCTCGAGTTTATCAATTAAAGCGTGGTGACCAGAAAGAGGGTTGGCTTTTCTTTCGCCGCTACCCCTATTACTTAGTGATCAATCCTGATTTTGATTTTCAGAAAAGCAAGCTATCTTCAATTCAAGAGAAAATGATCAAATTTCTCAATCAAATTGGTTTTGAGTCGGTAATCCTAGAGGGAAAAAGTTATCAGGGTTTAAAGTTAAACAAAATTGTTCAATATTGTAAAAAACGACGGTCGAGGGCACAAAGGTTCTTCCGTAGTTTTAGTGGAGTAGTCTTGAAAGAAAACTTAAAAGAAGGTTATTTTGATTATCGAGCTCATCAGCGCAAGGGTGAATTGGCTCAAGTCGGCCATGTCATTCTAGTTAGCTGGGTGATTTTAGTTTTCACCCTTAAAGTTTTTGGCAAGCAATTTGTCTTTCTTGGTCCAATAGCAGCCCTTTTGATTCTTTGGACTGTGGTCTTGGCTTTAATTATGGGTTTTCTAGCCAGATACGGCGAGCGGCGGACTGAGAAGGGACGATGGGAAGCGGCTCGCTGGTTAGCTTTTAAGCGCCACTTAAAGGAGTATCGCCAAACAGTTCGGGCACCGATCGACTCTCTGGTTTTGTGGGAGAAATATTTGATTTATGGTACTGCCTTAGGAGTTTCAACTAAAGCTCTGTCACAGCTACCTGCAAAATTTAATCATCGGGATCGACTGGTGCTTAATAATTATTGGTCAGGCCATTCTTCTTTGGGCAGTTCTAGTTCTTTTGGTGGCCCAATTATGGGGTTTAATCAGGCAATTGGTCAAATAGGAAAAGTTGTCACGGCGAGTTACGGTGCGGCGGGCGTGGGCCGAATCGGCGGTGCTTCCGGCGGCGGCGGGGGCGGCGGAGGCGGGGGAGGGGGTGGCGCCGGCTAATTTACCAAAATCCCTGCCGATCGGCACGAATTTTTGAATTCAAAATTTACTGCCGATCGGCCAGAAATTTGGTCATGGACTTTTTGACTAACTGATTGTGGACAAGGAGGTTGAGAATTGTTATAATCCATCTCAATAATGTTAAGACGGGAAGCTACTACCACTACCACCGAGACCGCTTAAGGCGGCTGGGGAGTGGTGGAATTAACTTACTCAGGCCAGCCGCAGAAGGCTGGCTTTTTTGGTGGTTGGTGGCTGGTGGTTAGTGCCGGTGTATACTAAAAGAAAGTTCAAGTTAAAACTAGAGTTAAAAGAAGTTAAAGTTTAAGTTGAAGTTGAAATGGACAAAAACAATCCTGAATACCTGAAAGCTTTAAGGCATACGGCCGAGCATATCCTGATGCAGGCAATGGAAGAGCTTTGGCCGGGTAAGATTATTAAAGCCATGGGACCGCCCACTGATGATGGTTTTTATTTTGATTTTGAAGCCAAGGGCGTCAAAATCTCCGAAGATGACTTTCCCAGAATTGAGGAAAAAATGTATCAGATTGTACAACGAAATTTACCATTGGTCAGAAAAGAGATTTCGGTTGAGGAGGCGAGGAAATTATTTGCCAACAATCCCTACAAGCAAGAGTGGTTGGATGAAATCGGAGCCCGAGGGGAAAAGGCGGTTGTTTATTATACCGGCTTAAAAAGCACACCGGGAGCGGCCCGAAGGGACTCTCCCGGTGTGAAGGGGGAAAATTATGCCTTTGTTGATCTCTGTGCTGGGCCTCATGTCAAAAGCACGGGGGAAGTGAAAGCTTTCAAATTGCTTAAAGTGGCTGGCGCTTATTGGCGTGGGGATGAGAGAAACAAGATGTTAACTCGGATTTACGGCACCGCTTTTCCTAGTCAAAAAGAACTTGATGATTACCTTAAACGATTAGAGGAGGCGAAAAAGCGCGATCACCGCAAATTGGGTCAAGAGCTAGAGTTGTTTGTTATTCCCTCTGAGGTGGGACCAGGCCTATTAATTTGGTTGCCCAACGGAGCAACTGTTAGGCGGGAGATTGAAAAGCTGATTTATCAGGAGCAAGAGAAACGAGGCTATCTTCATGTCTATTCGCCTCATATTGGTCGCAAGCAGCTCTGGGTCACTTCGGGCCATTGGGATCTTTATCGGGACAAGATGTATGCCCCAATGACAATTGACGAGGAGGAGTATTTAGTTAAACCAATGAATTGTCCGTTTCATATGATGGTTTATCGCGCTCGACCCCGCAGCTATCGGGAGTTGCCCTTGCGAGTGGCTGAAATTGCCAGCGTTTATCGCTATGAAAGACCGGGCGAGCTTTCTGGCATGCTCCGGGTGCGCTATATCACTCAAGATGATGCCCATATTTTCTGTCGGCCCGATCAGGTGATGGATGAGTTTCTCCGGGTTTTTGACTTGATCACTTTTTTATTGGCCACCTTTGGGGTCGAAGATTATCGTTTCCGAATTTCTTTGCGAGATCCTAAGAACAAAGATAAATACTTGGGTGATGATGCCATTTGGCAGGAGGCAGAAGCTAAGATTATCGAGGCGGTGGAAAAAAAGAAGGTGCCTTATTTCAAAGCCGAAGGCGAGGCTGCTTTTTATGGACCCAAGCTGGATGTGATTGTTAAGGATGCCTTGGGTCGGGAGTGGCAAGCAGGAACAATCCAAATCGATTTCATGTTGCCTGAGCGCTTTCAATTGGAATATATTGATGCTGATGGCCAAAAAAGGCGACCAGTCTTAATTCATCGAGCACCGCTGGGTTCGCTAGAGCGCTGGGTTGGTTTCTTGATCGAACATTACGGCGGCGCTTTTCCAGTCTGGCTAGCGCCAATTCAAGCTGTAGTTTTGCCGATCACGGAAAAACATAATAATTATACCCAAAAACTGGTTGATCAGCTTAAAGAAGAGGGGGTTAGAGTGAAATTAGATAATTCTAATCAAACGCTGTCTTATCGGATTCGCCACTGGGAGATGCAGAAAGTGCCCTATCTTCTCGTTGTCGGCGATCGGGAAGCAAAAAGAGGGACTGTCAATGTTCGCAAGAGGGGAGAGGAAAAACAGGTGGAACTGGAGCTTGCTGAGTTTAAAAATTATTTAAAAGATAAAATTAGTCATCGATCGCTTGGGGTCTAGAATGGATAAAATTTAATATTTATAGTGGCTGTTTTGAA
>JALUUX010000022.1 GCA_027021145.1 Candidatus Shapirobacteria bacterium | reverse complement strand
CCTCTTTATTCTCTTTCGTTTAATGAGTTTCTTTGGGCAAAGGATATTCATTTGGCTCAGATTCACCAGCAGCGGAATCAATGGTTGAAAAGTTTTCTTGAAGGAGAGGAACAAAAAGCGCCGTCTTTACTCTTTTCTCCTCAACTGAGACTGGCTTGGGAGGAATATCTTGTCTTTGGTGGTTATCCAGCGGTAGTTTTGGAGAAAGACAGAGAAAAGAAAAAACAACTGCTTCACTCAATCAGGGAAACTTATGTCGAAAAGGACATCATTGGCTTTTTGCAGATTGGTAAGTTTATGGAGTTTGTCAATCTGGTAAAGATTTTGGCTTTCCAAATAGGCTCCCTGGTCAATTACCAAAGTATTTCCTCAGATACTGGTTTGACTTTTCGTCAGCTAAAGAAATATCTTGACATTCTTGAACAAACTTTTATTCTTCAGCGTCTTTATCCCTTTCACCGCAATTTAATTACCGAGCTGAGGAAGAATCCCAAAGTTTATTTTTATGATTCTGGTTTAAGAAATTCCCTGATTGATCGCTTTTCTTCTTTAGCTGACCGGGAAGATAGGGGACAGCTGGCGGAAAATGCAGTTTTTGATTTTTTGGTTAGGACATTCGGGAAGGAGAGAATAAAGTTTTGGCGCACTACTGCTAAAGCCGAGGTGGACTTTTGTTTAGAGAAAGAAGAGGTTGTTCCCATTGAAGTAAAGTTTTCTCCGCTAAAAAAGGAAGTTTTTGGCAAAAGTTTTCTTAGCTTTCTTGCCAGCTACCAGCCTGCTCGGGCAGTGATTTTTACTGATGGTTTCTTTAAATTGGTGAAAAAGGGCGAAACCAGTGTTTGTTTTTGTCCCCTCTGGTGGCTCTAGGTTAACTCACACCGGGTGTGTCAAGCAAGTGTGTCAAGCGACTAACACTGTTTCGATGTATCGATACATCGAAATTAAGGGGCAATCGCATCATAAAGGTTTCATCAGCTGATAAATTCCAGCCAGTTGGTCTGAGTGATGCAGGTCCAGGAAGCGTTGGGGTAAAGATCCTGCCAAGCTTTAGGGGGTCGCTTTTTTGCCTTTTGCCATTTGAATTCAAAACCGATCAACTGGCCATTTTTAATCTCCACTAAATCAACCTCGGCTTGGGAGTAAGTCCGCCAGAAAAACAACTGCTTTGGTTGGCCGGCAAAAATCTCTTCTTTCTTTCTCTCAGCTACCAGAAAGTTTTCCCACAAACCTCCCACATCAGTTCTTAAATTGAGAGGATTAAAGCTTTGGATTAAAGCGTTTCTAATTCCCAAATCATAAAAAAAGATTTTTTGCCGCCGAGCAATTTCTTTTCTGGGATTTCTGCTTAAGGCTTTAAGTCGGAAAATGAGAAAACTTTGTTCCAAAATCTGCAGGTATCGAGCCACAGTTTCTTTGGTAGTGCCAATCAAATTGGCCAGTTCGGTGTAAGAGACTTCTTGGCCAATTTGCAGCGCTAAGGCCTGAAGTAACCGTCTGGCCGTCTCTTCCCCCCTTAAGCCAAAGCGAGCCAGAATGTCTTTAAAGAGATAATCTTGACTTAAATGGTTGACAAGAATCTCTTTTTGGCGGCGGTCTTCAGTAAGGACTATTTCTGGATAAAGACCGAAAATCAGGAAACTTTCCAACCGTCTTTTTAGTTCCAGAGGGGAGAAAACCTGAGTTAATTCTTTAATTGAGAAAGGATGGAGCCAGAACTTAAAATTACGCCCGGTAAGGGCTTCAGCTGTTTTTTGGCCCAGCTCAAAGCTGGAAGAACCAGTGGCAATTAACTGAATTTGAGGCCAGCGATCGTGAATCAATTTTAGTTTCCGGCCAATTTGGGCTATTTTTTGAGCTTCATCAAAAACAACAATTTTTGCCTGGCCAATCAAAGAACGCAACTCAGTTGAGGTTTGAGCTCGATTTAGTTGTTCTTGAATATCGCCCTCCTCGCAATTGAGGAATTTGCTTTCTTGGTCAGAAAAATCAGCCAAAAGCTTTTTTACCAGGGTGGTTTTTCCTGTTTGCCGAGCACCAAAAATAAGGATGATTTTTCCCAAAAAAAGCTGTTTTTTGATTTCTTTTTCAACTGTTCGGCTGATATAGCCAAATTTATTATTAATTTGGAGACTCATCTCTCCAAATTTATATCAAATTTGGAGACTTTTGGCAACGGTTAATTCACACTACAGTTCACACCGTTGATTCACACCGGGTGTGTCCATTCGAACACACCCGGTGTGCCGAACACGTAACCGACCAACGAAACGGACCCCGTTACCCTAACCGAGCGACGAATCTTGATTCTCACTTTTTCCGGTACTGCAACGCCTCGGCGATGGCGGCAGCACTAATTTTTTCCTCACCCGAAAGATCAGCAATGGTGCGGGCGACTTTAATTACCCGAAAATAACCCCGGGCCGAAAGATCAAATTGACTAATCGCCTGTTTTAAAAGCGTTTCTGCCTCCGCTGTTAGGGGACAAAACTGGCGAATCAGTTTATTATTCATTTCGGCATTGGTTTCAATTGGTAGATCTTGGAATCTTTTGGTTTGTTTTTCCCGAGCGGCGACAACTCGCGCCTGAATTTGAGCCGATGACTCCAGGAATTTTCTCGCTTTATCATCAGCAGTTAGTTTTCTAGTTTCCACTGGGGGAACATTGACATAAAGATCAATTCGATCCAGCAGCGGGCCAGAAAGCTTGCGTCGATAACGGGCAATTTCTCGGGGCGAACAGCGACACTCTTTGGTGGGATGGCCTAAAAAGCCACAAGGACAAGGATTGGCCGCCGCCACGAGCATAAATTGAGCCGGAAAAGTCATCTGACCAATGGCTCGAGAAATTGTTACTTGACCGTCCTCCAGCGGTTGGCGCAAGGCTTCTAAGGCTGAGCGGGGAAATTCGGCCAGTTCATCTAGAAAAAGCACGCCTCGGTGGGCCAGAGAAATCTCTCCTGGCATCGGTCGGCTGCCACCGCCGATTAAGCCAACCCGAGAAATAGTGTGATGCGGTGAGCGAAATGGCCGGGTTTGGATCAGACCTTCTCCCGGGGGAATCTTGCCGGCCACCGAATAAATTTTGGTCACCTCTAGGGCTTCGTTTTGGGTTAAGGGAGGCAAAATTCCCGGCAAGGCCCGAGCAATCATTGTTTTGCCTGCTCCTGGCACGCCCTCCAAAAATAAATTGTGGCCTCCGGCCGCAGCAATCTCCGCTGCCCTTTTAGCCTGCTCCTGACCCAGGATGTCAGCAAAATCGAATTCAGGCTCTGGTTGCCCGCCTAAATGCACTAGCTTTTGGCGGGTCCGGTTGCTGAGTGCTTGGATCTTTTCCTGGCCATAAAAATACAAAATCAGCTGACTTAAGCTCTCAACCGGATAAACCCGGATTCCCTCAACCACAGCCGCCTCTTTGGCCGATGGTTTGGGAACAAACAGGTCCTTGATTCCTTGCTCTCGGGCC
>JALUUX010000021.1 GCA_027021145.1 Candidatus Shapirobacteria bacterium | reverse complement strand
AACTTTAATTATCGATTTAGAAGGACAATTTACCAATTTAATTGTGGGTAAACAAGGCAATGTTTATCTTACCCGGACGATTCCTATTGGCACTGAGTCTTTTGCTCGGGCCATTAGTTCTTCTCTTGGGTTGGAAGAAAATGTGGCCGAGAGTTATCGCCGCGCCTACGGTCTTAGTAATCAGGAGTTGGAAGGGAGAGTCAGAAGCGCTATGATGCCTCTGTTTAATCGGTTGATGGACGAGGTTCGCCGAGCCTTCTTTTCTTTTAAAGAAGACTGGCATGACGAGGTTGGTTTGTTAATTCTTTCAGGCGATGGTGCCTCAACACCGGAATTTTCTGAGGAAATGGCTAAATTATTGGGATTGGAGGTTCAAGTAGCTCAGCCCTTTAGTCAGGTTAGAATTGTTAATCCGCCCGTAATCGATCTTCAAAAAGAAGGGAGTCGTTTTAGTGTTGCTTTTGGTTTAGCTAGTCGGGGGTTTAGTTTGAATTCGGCCCAAAATGAAGCAACTGAGGATTAATCTTTTGCCTAAGGCGGCTCGGTTTCAATTAGCGGAAATTAGAATCACCCGGCGAGTTCGGTATTGGGCTTATTGGGTGGTCGGTTTTTGCTTGCTAATTTTTAGTTTTACCTTCTCTTTTAAGTTATTTTTGAATTACCGGCTTAATAAGCTTACTAAACAAAAGCGCCATTTGGAGATCAGCTTAAGGGAGTTTTCACCTCAGATTGAGCTTCAACAAATGCTTCGTTATCGCCTTAAGTTGGCAGCCGAAACAATGAAGAGTCGCCAATCGCTAACTGATTTAGCTCAGAAGATTAATCAAGTTTTGCCTTCGGGAACAACTATTAGGCTAATTAGGGTCAAAGGCGATTATGTTGAAATTAGCGCCTCTCTGCCTCGTCTGATAGAGTTAGATCAATTGGAAAAAAAGATTTTAGCGATGGCTAAAGATAATTTTAGCCAGGTTAAAATCAGATCCCTCTCGCGCAAAGAAAACCAGTGGTTTTTTACTCTTAGTTTGCGGGGCAAGAAGAAACAATGAGACTTAGTTCTTATCGGCCAATCTTGATTCCAATGATGGTTATTATTACTGCCTTAATTAGCTTGGTTTTAATTTTGCCTCGCCAATTAAGGGCTTTAACTGCTATTCGAGAGAAAATTGATCAGTTAAAAGAGGAGGTGGAAGAGTTGCGATCAAAATATTTACTCCTCTCTTCTTTAGACAAAAATAAACTGAGTCAGCAGGCCAGGTTGGCAGTGAGCGCTTTGCCTGAGGATAAAAAAGTGCCCTATTTGCTCCAAGGAGTGAGAGAGGCATTGGCTGAGAATAAATTGGTAATCAAAAGTTTAAAATTGGCCCCAGGAGAAATCGCCAAACCAGGCGAGAGTCAGCGAACTCGAGCAAAAACTAGACGGGCCAGAATTGAGCGATTGCCAATAGCCATCGAGGCAGTGGGGCGATCTGAGGATTTAGAAGCCCTTTTTAGATCGATTGAAAATCGGTTGCCTCTCTTTGAAATCAACAGCTTTGAGGCAATGATTTCTCGGGATGAGTCGGGAATCAAGAAAGTGACCATTAAGATGAAATTAAGCACTTTTTATAGTCCCCCTTTGGCGCCAAAGCAAATTTCTCAAGTTAGCCTCGATGATTTGATTTTGACCGAGAAAGAGCAGAGTCTTTTGGAAAGCTTGGCTCAGTTTAAGGTGACTCAGGTAAAAGCTTCGGCTCAAACAGAAGGAAATTCCGAGAGAGAAGACCAACCAGTTTCCCCTTCTGGCCGAGAGAATCCTTTTAAATTTGACTGACTTCTAGAGAGAAACTTTTCCCCTGACTTTTGGCCGCCAATAGGATCCTAATTGCTTTGATAATCTTCCCTTGGTGACCAATGACAAGAGGGATATCCTCTTGAGCTAATTTAATCAGGAATTTTCTTTGATTGGCTTCTGTTGCGGTCTCAATTTTGACCTTATCCGGTTGGGTAACAATGGCTCGGACTAGGAATTCTAAGAGTGACTTCATTTTTGTTGGGCGAGTAATTTTTTGACCCCGTCGGCTAATTGGGCGCCGTGTTCAAGCCAATAAGTTAATTTTTTTTGATCTAATTGGAATTCTTGAGTGAAAGGGTTCCAGAAGCCCAAATCATCAACAAATTTGCCGTCTCTTTTGGAGCGAGCCTCGGCAACGACAATACGATAGGTTCGCTGGTGTTTTTTGCCTCGTTGAAACAATTTTACTTTTAGCACCGCTCTACTATTATATCTTATTCTTAATCAGAGTCAATGCTTTTTGGGCGGCGGCTTCCTCAGCGGCCCGTTTTGACTGTCCTTGGCCAAGAGCGATTTGCTGATCGTGGAAATAGACAGCGGCGGTGAAGATTTTGGCATGATCCGGCCCCTCTTCTCGAAGAATGCGATAATGAGGAGTAATTCTTCTCTCGGCTTGGATAATTTCTTGGAGCTTGGTTTTGGCATCTTTAATGTCTCCAGATCGGCCCAGCTCGATCAATTTTTTAAGAAGGTGACGATCAAGAAATTGTTGAACTTGGGGCCAACCTTGATCGAGATAGATAGCACCAGTGACCGCCTCAAAAGTGTCAGCTAGAAGTGAAGGGTTCTGACGGCCGCCGCTTTTATCCTCTCCCCGACTGAGATAAAGATATTGACCTAGGCCCAATTTTTGCGCCGCTCGGGCCAGGCTTTCAGTACAAACGAGAGCCGCCCTAATATTAGTTAAGACCCCTTCGGGCAATTGAGGAAAACGATTAAAGAGCTCTTGGGTAGTCCAGAGTTCTAAAACAGCATCGCCCAAGAATTCTAATCGTTCATTAGATTGCAGGCTTTTCTCTTTTGCTTCATTGAGGTAAGAGCGATGAATCAGGGCTTTTTTCAGAAGAGTTTGGTTTTTAAACTTGACGCCCAATTTTTCTTCTAATTCTGTTAATTTATTTTTCATTCTGTCTTTCTTTTTCGACTTTTAATTTGTAAGCTGTTCCAAGAACACCGTTAATAAAACTGGGAGAGTTTTCTGAGCCGAATTCTTTGGCCAGTTCTACTGCCTCATCGATAGCCACTTTATCCGGAACCTTGGGGTCAAAATAGAGTTCGTAGATCGCCAATCTCAAGATGGCCAAATCGATGCGATTAATCTTTTCTAGGGGCCACTTGGGTGCACATTGGATAATAATTTGATCAATGATTTTGATTTTTTTGATTACTTTTTTGGCTCTAAGGGTAAGGGGGTTATCTTGATGAAACCCCCAGGCAAATAAAGTTTTAATGGTTTTTCGCCGCCGCTTGTGTCGTGGATCTAGTTTTTTTGCTCCCATTGCCTATTGACCACAGCTGGGACAAGCATAGTGAGGCCTTTTATCGGCGCCACAGTTGCCGCATTTAGTTAATTTTGGAAGCTTAATTTTGTGGGTGGCTCGCCTTCTTCCTTGACGATGAGTTGATGGTTTTCTTTTTGGTACTGCCATTGCAGAACTATTTTAACATTTACCATTTTCAATTTTCAATTTGTAATTTGTAA
>JALUUX010000020.1 GCA_027021145.1 Candidatus Shapirobacteria bacterium | reverse complement strand
CGACTCCCACCAACCAAAAGCGGAAAAATCGGCCAGTGTTTTTGAAAAACTCGGCGATCTTGTCAAGAAGGCAATTGATTGTTGTATTGAGTAGAAGTTAACAAGACCAACTTTATTTGTAATAATAATTTTTAATACAATGGCAGTCAAGACTGGGCGAAGACAAGTAGCATCTGTTTCTCCTTCTCCAAAGTGGCAGCAGATTTTTACCTGGGGTAAAGAAACAGCGAAAAAATTCGAAATTAAATCAGAAAGGGGCATTTTAAAACTCATTAATGATTAGCGGCGCTGGCTGGTTAGGCTGAATTTATTATTACCGGCGATCGATATTTACTAAAAATTGGCTCCTATCGAAAAATTACTATCTTAACCCCAGACGAATATCTCAAACAGAGAGGGAGATTTAAGCACTCTTAAGATGTTGGAGCGATTGGTGTGCGATCGTCCACTATTAGCCCTTAATTATTTTGGGAAAAAAGTTAAGATTAAGAGGATTTTGACCTTCTTAAAGAGTCTTGGATTCTGTAGCAATGTATCAATGTATCAATACATTGCTACAAATATATTTGTTACACTATTACTCGACGATAATTCACTGGTATAACTTGTAGAGAAGCTTAAAATATGATAGAGCTGGCAATTGATTGTTGTATTGAGTAGTTAAATTTCCTTTATTTCGATATCTAGAGTTTTGACTATGTTGTCGCACTCGGTTACACTATTGGGGCTTGCCAAGCAATAAATATCCAACCCTTTTCCCTTATTCGTATATACATTGCTCATACTACAAGCTACTGGCACTGGTGACCCTTGGCTGCACTTTTCTGTCCCTTCGCCATAGTCGCTTACATAGATATAAGCATTCAAATTAGCTTCTCTGATTCTGTAAATAGGATCTGTACTTATTTTAGGGTTTTTGAGTTTGTGAACCTCTGGTTTTTTATCGTAAATTCTGTTCACGCCTTCAAAAGCGGGTTGGATAATTAGTTTTATGTTCTTTCTAGTCACTTCTATTCCAGTATAAAGATCCTGATCTTGGTGAGTCGCTGGTATTAACCTAATAATGTCGTCAGGCTTCCTGTCAAAACCAAATTTATACCAGTAGATTTTACCTTCATCTGAAAAAGGAGACTTCACTTTTATTTGGATTGTTTCTCCTGGTTGGATTTGAGTTGTAGATTTGCTTTGGGGGCGAGTTGCTGTTTTTAAAGAGGAAGACAGTTCTTGGTTTTGAGTTGGAGCCGCCTCCTGCGTGCTTCTATGCGTTTTAAACGCTTTGTAAGAGGCTAGAACAAGGGTGATCAGAAGGAGGGGAACGAAAAAAACAACAGCAACTTTTTTATATTTATAGCCATCAGTTTTTACGGGGTCTTTGTTTTCAAAATTAAACAGTGGGCGGTAGAGGACTCGAACCCCTGACCTCCTCGACGTCAACGAGGCGCTCTGACCAGCTGAGCTAACCGCCCCTCTCAAACTCTTCAAAGTTGTGGCTCTCTGGCGCTCCCCTCCAAAAGCTTCGCATTTAGGAGGGCCCGCCTGAATGGGCTTTGCCCTTTCGGCGGGTAACCAGCTGAGCTAACCGCCCGCTTTCAAGTGGGCGTGTCAGGACTTTTACCCCGATCCTTCGGGGCGAACCTGAGAGCCACCCACCCCCTTGTCAAAAAAGCATTTGTCGAAACAGTGGGCGTGTCAGGACTCGAACCTGAGACCTCCGTCTTATCAGGACGGCGCTCTAACCAGCTGAGCTACACGCCCAAAAATTCCTTGGGGCCCAGCTGAAGTTTATCAAAAATTACCCTTTGAGGCAATATAGAGGCAGGGAGTAAGGGGACAAACTAAAATTCGTGCCGATCGGCAAAACAAAAACCGGGGCTGAGCCCCGGTTGGGTCGAAAATTTAATTCTGGTGGCTTATTTAGCCTTGGCCTTGACAGCAATCTTTTTCGGTTTGGCCTCTTCGGCCTTAGGAAGAACAATTTTTAGCACTCCGTTTTCCAGCACCGCTTCGGCCTGATCAGTTTTAACTGGACAAGGGATCGTGGTGCTGTAAAGATAAGAGGCCTGAGCTGTTTGGCGATAAACCACTTTCTTTTTCTTTTTTTCTTTATCTTCTTTATGTTCAGCCTTGATGCGAACGACATTGTCTTCGATCGAAACATCAATTTCATCCTTAGAGACTCCCGGAACATAGGCCTCAATTACCAAATCATCATCGGTTTCGTAAACATTGAGACCCTCCTCGTATTCAACCCAATCTTCGTCATCAAGCCAAGGCATCCGCCACCAACGAGGCAAAACTGGTTCCCATTTAACGATTGCCATTCTTGCTCACCTCCTTTCCTTCAGCCCGAAAGGTCGGGCTTAGCACTCCCAACTATTAATTGCTAATTTAATTCTAAAAACCAGTTTTGGTCTTGTCAAGAGGAGATCTCTCTGTTATAGTTCAATTAAGGTGAATAAAAGGATTTTGGGCTTGATTTTGGCGGCTATTGGGACAGCTAGTCTAGCTGCTTTTGCCTTTTCTCGAAGCTGGGCCCAAAAGAAAGCGACGATTCAATTGAATACTTATCCTAAAGCTACGGTCTATATTAACGGCCAAGAAGCGGGGACGACTCCCTATCGGAATGACAAGATTAAGGCTGGTGAAACCCATTTTCGATTAGTGCCGGAGGCCAGTTTTTCCGCTAGCTGGGAGCGAAAGTTAATTCTAACTCCTAACACGGAGACAGTGGTTAGTTGGGAGTTTTCCCTCAATCCAGAAGAGGAAGCAGGCAGCATTCTTTATTTAGAAAAAACTAGTCTGAAAGATAAGGCTGGTTTGGTGGTAACTTGCCAACCAGATAGTTGTTCGGTAACGGTTGATGGTCAGATGCGGGGTTTTGCCCCACTCAATTTGGAGGATGTGGGTGAAGGGAGCCATCAGATTGTGGTGGCTTTGCCTGGTTATAAATCGCGAGAAATTATGGCCAAGGTGACCAAGGGTTATCGCTTAGTGACTGAGATTAAGTTGGCCAAGGAAACAGGAGAGGTTCAAAAAACAGAGGAATCAGCCGAAGAGACGACAGAAGAAGCTGCTCCTAGTCAGACCCAGATATTGATTAAAGAAACGCCTACCGGTTGGTTGCGAGTAAGGATGGGGCCGTCAACAGCTGCCACCGAAGCAGCTAAGGTAAAACCGGGAGAAAAATATCCTCTTCTGGAGGAAAAGAACGGTTGGTATAAAATTGAGTACCAAGAAGGGAAAGAGGGTTGGGTTTCGGGCCGTTATGCCCAAAAGTTAGATTAATTCTGCTTAATTAACTTCTTAAGACTGATTATTAGGAGAACAAAACCCATAACTACCATAAGAAAGGTATAGATCTTTTGTTGGCTATTGAGCTGGAGAACCAGATAACCCAAGGTGGCCGAAAAAAACCAATAGATTATCGCAATAAGAGGTTGAGGTAGTCCTAGCTTGAGCAAAAGATGGTGTAGATGTTCGGCGTCTCCCCAAACAGGAAGTTGACCTCGCTTTAATCGACGAATAATGGCCCAAAGACCATCGATCATGGGAATGGCCAAAGTCAGAATGACGGTAGCTAATTTAGCGCCTGAGAGAATGGCAAGAATGGCCAAAAGGAAGCCGGCTAGACTTTTACCACTGTAGCCGGGCATGATTTTTTGAGGATGAAAATTAAATGGCAGAAAACCAAGATA
>JALUUX010000019.1 GCA_027021145.1 Candidatus Shapirobacteria bacterium | reverse complement strand
GAGGAACAAGTAGGTGGAAGGATAGGTCCAGATGGAGATGTTGGGAAGCCAGATACAAGGATTGTGATCAAAAGAGCTGAGGGCCTAGTTATCGGAGATTAGTTATTTTTACAGCCTTTATAAGCCTTTCAAGCTAGTTTCTCCAGCGCCAGAGACAAGCGGGCAAGAACCTCCTGATGTCCCAGTAAGGGCAATGACTCAATAATCGGTGGGGTGATTTTTTTGCCACAAATAGCAATCCGAAAGACCATAAAGAAAGCGCCCGTGTTCCACTGCTTTCTGGCAATTAACTCAAGGAGTTTCTGCTGCAATTCTTCTGAATTATCTACCCCTACTGCCTCAATAATCTCTTTAGTTTTAAGAAGCATTTCTCGGGCCTGCTCTCTGGTTACTCCCCGTTGGAGAAGGAACTCGGGATCGTAATCAACTCGTCGCCAGACAAATTCGAGCAAATCAGCTGCTTCAATCAATTTTCTAATCCTCTCTTTAATTAAAGGGGCTGCTTGGCTTATCTGTTCTGGCGTCATTTGAGGCAAAAATGGCTTCAGTAGTCCAATCAATTCTTGGTCGCTCTTTTGGCGGATATAAACACCATTCATCCATTCTAATTTTTTAAGATCAAAAACAGGCCCAATAGGACTAACATCCTTAAGATCAAAAACCTTAATAAATTCATCAAAAGAAAAAATTTCTTTTTCTTCCGGGTGAGACCAACCTAAAAGGGCCAAGAAATTAAGCAATGCTTCGGGCAAAAATCCCTGCTCACGATACCAATCCAAAGAGGTGTGACCCTGCCGCTTACTTAATTTGCTCTTATCAGGATTCCGTAAAGTGGGGGTATGAATCAGAACAGGCATCTTCCAACCAAAATAACGATAAAGAAGAACATGCTTCGGGGCAGAAGGAAGCCATTCTTCGCCTCGAACCACATGGGTAATTTTCATCAAATGATCATCGACAACTACAGCTAGATGATAGGTAGGAAATCCATCCGACTTAATTAGAACTTGATCATCAATCATTCGGCTATCGAAAACGATTTCTCCTCGCAATAAATCAGGAACCACGATTTTCTCATTATCGGGGATCTTCATTCTAATCACCGCCCTTTCTCCTCGAGCCAATCGCTTTTGGGCCTCGGCCAGACTTATCCGTCGACAACAACGATCGTACATTGGCACCTGATTTTTCTTCTTTTGTTCTTGTCTAATTTTCTCTAATCTTTCGGGAGAACAGAAGCAATAATAAGCGTGACCTTTTTCAACTAGCTCCCGAGCATATTTCTGATAAATTTCTAGTCTTTCTGATTGACGATAAGGACCATAAGGTCCGCCATGCTTAGGACTCTCATCGGGAATTAACCCAAGCCACTCCAAACCCTGATAAATCCTCTCTTCAGCTCCTTTAACCAATCTCTTTTGATCGGTATCCTCTATTCGAAGAACAAATTGGCCCTGGTGCTTTTTGGCAAAGGCATAATCGAGCATCGCCGCATAGACGCTTCCCACATGAATAAAGCCAGTTGGACTAGGAGCAAACCGAGTGCGAACCACCATAATTGAATTTTAGCATAAAGATTATTTATACTGATGCTATGCATTGCCGATTATTGATTGTTCATCAGCTGGCTCCATGTCTCAACTAACAGTTACCGCCTATTACACTAGACAAGGTTTAAAGTTTTCGGCCGTCTTCTTGGTAGCCTTCTTTATTTTTAAAACCAGTCTTAGTTTAGCTATTTCTTACTGGAAAAAACTTCATCCACCACCACCACCGCCGCCAGATACCGCTTTCGGCGTTTTGCCAGCAATTAAATTTCCGGCCCAAAACAGACCTAAACCCAAAGAGTTTATTCTCCAAACCATCAGTGGCACTCTTCCCACAGACCTGCCTCAGACAGAAAAGGTCTACTATATTCCTCAAGCAGGCGGTCGATTTCTCTCACTTGATAATGCTATTAGTCTGGCCAAAAAATTGGGTTTCACCGACCAGCCAGAAAAAATTAGTGAAGAACTCTACCAATTCAACAACTCCCTCACCCGAACCAAATTAAAAATTAATGTTCTAACTCAAAACTTCCATTACTGGTACGACTATCTTAATGACCAAACTTTAATCAATCCTAGTTCACTTCCTGGCCAAGACCAGGCCCTTCAATTAGCGCGAGCCTTTCTTGGTCAAATTAACAAGCTTCCCGATGATCTTCGCGATGGCTCAGCCCAATTCAGTTACTGGAAAATTCAAACTAATCGTCTCGTCAGTGCTATTGCTCCAGCTGAAGCCGACTTTATTCGTGTTGATCTCTTTCGAAAAAAGATTGCTGACCAGTATCCTATCCTTCCCCCTAACCCTCGAGAAAGCTTGGTTTCTCTTCTTATTGCTGGCGTCAGAGTGCAAAACCGAAATGTGGTTGAGGTGAAATTCACCTACTTCCCTATCGATCAGGAAAAGTCTGGCACCTATCCCTTAAAAACGATCGATCAAGCTTGGCAGGAGTTGCAAACAGGCAAATACTTTCTAGCCTCTCCTGCCAGAATTTCTCCCAACACCACTGTCAAAATCAAAAAAATCTATCTGGCTTATTTTGATCCACCTAACCCCGCCCGCTTTCTTCAGCCCATTTTTGTTTTTCAGGGTGATCATGATTTCTATGGCTATGTTCCGGCTCTCTCGGTGGAATGGATTAAATAGTTAGCCAAGATACCGCCTGTTTAGCCCAAAAAATTAGCCTTTTTGTATCCTCAAAACGATCTTGACTATCCAAAACCACGGTGATTAGATCATGATTACCAAAATTAATTAAACCAATAAAACACTCTCCTGCCTGAGGTGTCCAACCAGTTTTAATTCCCCGAATCTCAGGAATCAAACCCAATAACTCATTGGTGGCCTCTAATTGATGATTTATTTTACCCTCAACATCTCTCACTACCATGCTTTTGGTTCGAACTGCCTGAGCAAAAACTTTGTTCAGTAGCGCCCGACGGGCTAGCTGGGCCAAATCAAAAGCAGATGAATAATGATTTAGATCATCTTCGCCATCAAAGTTGGCAAAATGGGTGTTTTTTAACCCCAACTGAACTATAAAATTATTCATCCGATTGACAAATTTATTTATTCGTTTTTGGTCTTGGCCGGCTAAAACAAAAGCGGCATCATTGGCTGAATGGATTAATAAGCCATAAACTAAATTTTTAACGGTAATTCTTTCCCCTGATTCTAGCCCCATAACTCTTCCTACTAAATAAGGTTGATTCACAGTGATCACTTCATCAAGAGCGTAGCTCTCCAAAGCAGTAATCGCTGTGGCTATTTTAGTAATCGAAGCTGGATGAAGTTTTAACTGAGGGGACTTTTGAAAAAGAATAGTGCCTGAACTTCGATCAACCACTATTACTGATCGAGCCGTTAGTTTGGGCAAGGAAACTGTTTGATCGACTAGGGGCAAATCTTGAGGTCGAAAATCAAGCTTTTCTTGGGATAAAAATTCTGACTTCCAGCCAAGACTAATAATTGATCCAGAAACAATTATCAAGAAATTAGTCAAGAAAATGATCTTTTTCATAAGACCATTATACTCGCTTGACCAAAATTATTGCCGATCGGCAGTAAATTTTGAATTCAAAAATTCGTGCCGATCGGCAGGGATTTTGGTCTGCCCGGCCACCCCAGAACAACTTGGGATATCGAAGAAGCTAGTTGGCCAACTTGATCCCCAGTTCTGCCAAT
>JALUUX010000018.1 GCA_027021145.1 Candidatus Shapirobacteria bacterium | reverse complement strand
CGCTACCGAAGACCCCCGCTTTCCTCCGGTTACTCAAGCTGAACTTGACCAATTAACCATTGAGATTTCGGTGCTCTCGCCGCCAAGAAAAATTAATCACTGGCGCCAAATCAAACTCGGACAAGAAGGAGTGATCATTCGCCGCGGTCCCTATAGCGGCACTTTTTTGCCCCAAGTGGCTCAGGAGACGGGTTGGGATTTGGAGACTTTCCTCAGCATCCTCTGTCAACAAAAAGCCGGCCTTCCGGCCAATGCTTATCGCGATCCCGCTACCGAGATCTTTGTCTATACCACCGAAATCTTCTCCGAAAACCCCACCTCTTAATCAATCACAAGCCTAAAGAGTTAAAATGTTTGAAAATCTGGCAAAATCGTGAGATAATTCCTTATGGGCAAAGAATTACCAACCATCATCGATGTTGAACCAACAACTACAGGAGAGAAATACGACCCTGACGCCTACACTATTGGCCGTGTGATAGGTGGGCCTTATCACTCAGAAGTATTCAGACAATCAACAATTTCTCTCAGAGAGAGGGTAAGAATGCTTTGCGAAGAAGCAAACTTGGCCCATAGAAATGGAGGGGGAAAAGCTTTTTACACACCTGGGACGATGAAAACCATACTCGAAGGAATGTTGATAGACTTGCAGGAACAATTGCAAAAAAATGCGGGCGAAAAACCAACAGAGTTAAGAATCCAAACTGAGGGAGATGGAATCGACCCACTACTCGTAGCCGAACAATTAGTTAATTCATTATCCAATCCCAACCTAAGACCAAATGGGACTGCTCAAACCATAAGATTTCATGGGGGCAACAATCCACAATGCGCCACGAAAACCTTATTAGAACTTGGCACTGGAAGAGAGATAAAAAGGGCAGTAATAGAAGTAACAGTTTCTCTTATTACTGATGGGGTAGTTACGATTGAGGAGGAGTAGAATCTACTAGAGTTATCCCTCTATTGTGCACTCCATGGCGACCCACGCCTACTAAAGAAACTGGTTCAAACGACCTGCCGTTAACAACTACTGTGTCTGGCATTATTCTTTCAACTGTCACCATTCCCAATGCAGCAGCGAACGGCTGACTAAATCTGGCCAATGGGCGATTAGATACAACCAAGCGACCGCCAAATCTAGCAAAACTAACGCCTTCTGCCGTTCTGATTATCGCATCTACATTCTTAAGAGTATCCAAAACCTCCTTCATTGCTTTCCCTGCACTTATTTCTCCAACCATTGCCCCGATACACCTCTCTACCATTCCAGCCGCTACTCTCGCCAGCTGACACATCTCTGTTTGACTAGGACGATCCTGACCACCTTCTTCTCCCATCATGGCTATCTTTACATTTATTAGCCATCTATGTCCTTCGAGGTTTCCCCAATCTTTTAACAGAGCTTCTCTCGCAGCTTCGTTCAGAACCCCAAAAACTTCAGGAGGAATGCCCACCGGAACCGAGGAGGACAAACCTACACGCAAATCTTCTTCATTACATCTTCTTACGCTTGCTTCGACTAATTCTCCTAGCCTTTCAATTCTAAGCTTGGCTGTCATAATTAGATTGGCAACAAAAAATATAGTCCTTATTATCCTATAACTATTACTTTCTGTCAAGTGATAGGTCAAAATTTTGCTTGCCTCCTTGACAAAAAAGAAATGGCATTACTAAGATGGATAATGAGGAGAAATAAAAGATGATTATTCTTTCATTAGATCAGCCTCTGAAGTGGCGTCTAAAATTTTTCTCTATTTTTTTCTTTCTCGGCTTATTTCTCTTCTCTTTTCCCGCCTATTCGCAAAGTAATGTCTTGGTCATTATGACTGATGATTTAGATGAATATAGCTTCGACCAACTCCTCAATGCCAATAAACTGCCTAATATCAAAAAATATCTTCTTGATCAGGGAATTCGCTTTCGCCAGTCGTTTGTTAACGAAAGTTCCTGTTGTCCCTCACGAGCCTCCTTTCTAACAGGAAAATATTGCCATAATACCGGTGTTTACAATGTTGTTGGCAGCGAAGGAGGAATGCGGCCGTTCGTAGCTCGCCAACTTCAGAATCACAACCTAGCTCCTTGGCTCTCCCAGGCCGACTACTACACTGGTCTGATCGGCAAGTTTCTTAACACCTTCGAGGCTGGTCCCTGGGCCCAACCAGGATGGGACTGGTGGCAATTAATTGTCGGTTATGACTCCCGTCCCAAAATGTACCGAGTTTATCAACAACTAAATCAAGACCCATCCAGCCGACAAATCCTCCAACCCGATGTCTATCAAACTAAATATATTGGCGATCAGGCCCAAGAGTTTATTAAAAAATTCCTCAACCAAAGATCGTCGAAAAACCGATTTTTTCTCTATCTTACTCCTCATAGTCCTCATATTGCTTTACCCCCATGGAAAGAAGAGGGCAATGATCAGGGTAAATTCGACTCCCAGGTGGCTCAATCCCAAGAAAAAATAGTCGCTTATAATATTACTCGCTCTCCCCAACCAGACATCATCAAGCGGAAGCAAGTAATTAAACTCAAGTCTCAAGGAGGTCACGAATGCTATTATCGAGACTACTTTACTAATCACCAATGGGGACCATGGCAACATTTCCCTTGCTTCTCTTCAGGCGACCCCATCGTGGCTTTTAGTGCCTTTCCCTATCTGGATAATCAGCGACTACGCCAACAGTTAATTCGCGGCACCCCTCCTAATAACTATCGCCTTTATTATCGGGATTATTATCAGGGACGCTGGGAGGAGTGGCACGATCTGGGCCCAGCCGACTCTTTACCAGGAAACGATCCTATTTTAGGATTTTCTACTGAAAGAGTGGGCAATAACTTGGTCCAGTTTTTGGTTCGGGGTCAACCCAACAGTGGCTATCATCTTTATTATCGCTCTTTTGCCAATAATCGCTGGCTCGCCTGGCAAGAACAACCACTCCTTTGGGACCTTAATACTAGTGATCAGCCCATTGTCGGGCTTGATTTCTATTGGCTTGATCAAGATTTTGGAGAACTAAGAATTATCCGCCAAAAGGAAGCAGGCGGAGTCTATCGAGAATTCGTCCGCCTAATTCGCCTCTTTTCTTTTTCGGGAAGCATTCTGGGAGCTACCACAGAAACTGGATTCACCCCTTCCACTTCGGAGAAAGCCAATTCTTTCCCTTTGCCTAGCTACGAAGATGAAGCAGCCATGCTCACCTCAATTAATAATGTCGCCACAATCTCTTTCCCTCATCTGATGTGGGGAGCGCGGGTTTACGCCGATGGTAGCTGGCCCAATATTAAACCATATCAAAGTTATCCTCTCTCGCTCTATGGAGGTCGCTACCCAGCCGGCTCATTAAGAAAGAATTACGATCCCAACGGCTTTATCCCCCTTGACTCTCGGTTCAATCCTCCTTTCAACAAGCCTTCTTTTAATCGGCTTGATTGTCAGCAACAACACCCCTGGCTCTGTCAACAGTGGCCTGATCTCAATCAAAAAGTAATCAACAATCAGTTTCAAAAGGACTATCTTACCCGAGTTTATCTTGACCGACTAGAATCAATGATTTCGGTTGATGTCATGGTTGGACAAGTGATTGAAACTCTGGCCCAAAAAGGCTTATTAAATCAAACATTAATAATTTTTACCTCTGACAATGGCTATTTTAACGGTGAACATCGATTAGGAAATAAAATTTTGCCTTATGAAGAATCAATCCGCGTTCCCCTGATAATTCGCCCTCCCCAATCACCTCTTTTT
>JALUUX010000017.1 GCA_027021145.1 Candidatus Shapirobacteria bacterium | reverse complement strand
GACGCTGCAATCTCCTGGAGTAGTAGAACTCGGTGAGCCGCCGCCCGCTACTCCACAAACTCCTGTCCCGTAAAAAGTGCTCACTCCCCCCCAGCTATCATTAATCGAAAGCCCATCGCTCAAACCCACCCACGGATAACTTTGGGTGGAAGCATAGGCTCGCTCCAACGCAGCTAATAACTCGGCCGCATCATTGGCATAACGAGCGTCCCGGGCTTTGTTAACCTGCTCAATTGGATTCAAGGTAGCTACTAAGGCAGTTGCTAAAACCCCAATCAGAGCAATAACAATGAGCAGCTCAACTAAGGTAAAACCTCTGGCATTAAATTTGGCTCTTAACATTTAACACCTCCTTTCTTTATTATTTTTAACCATTTAAAACTGGCTCGTCAAGTTGTAAATTGGCAAAATAATGGCAATGACCAAAAAACCCACTCCTAATCCTAATACTATCATGATAAGCGGTTCAATCGCGCTTGTCAATGCTTTAACTCGCTGCTCGGCCTCAGTTTCAAAATAACGAGAAATATTGAGCAAAATTTCATCTAGCTTTCCCGTCTGTTCTCCTGTAGCAATCATTTGGGCCACAATAGGAGGAAAGGCAGGATTGTTGCGCAAAACTTCCGATAAGGGCAAACCTTTTTCTACCCCCTCAGCTGCCTGATCTAACCCCTGACGAAAAATTTTATTTCCTGCTGCTTCTCCTACCACCTTCAATGAGTCTATTAAAGGAACACCTGTCCCCAAAAGAATGGCTAAAGTGCGCGTAATTTCAGTTAACAAAGTCGCTTGAATCAAAGAACCAACAATAGGAATTTTTAACTTAAATTGATCAATCTTTACCTGCCCTTCCTCACTCTGGGCCAATAGGCGATAGCCAAGAAAAATTCCGCCAATAAAAACAGGAAAGAGCCACAAATTGCTCGAAATTAGACTAGAAACCCGAACCAAAATCCTTGTCGGTAAAGGTAATTGACCCCCGAACTCCCGATAAAGAGAAGTCATTTTAGGGATAACAAAAACCATCATAATAATAGTCACCGCAATCATTCCCACAATCACAATCACGGGGTAAATCATTGCCCCCTTTACTTTGCCCAAAAATTCCCTTTTTTTCTCTAAATTATCTGCTAGTCGAAGCAAGACTTTATCTAACACCCCTCCTTCTTCGCCGGCTTTAATTGAAGCAATATAAACATCACCAAAAATTTTTCGTTCTTTTTCTAGGGCTGCTCCAAGAGCACTTCCCCCTTCGACCTGATTAAGCGCTTCTTCAATAATTTCTTTCATTTTGCCCCGATTCTGCTCCTTAATTAGATCTAGGGCTTCAGTTAAAGGTAAACCGGCATTGATCATTGTCGCTAGTTGGCGAGTAAACCCGGTAATTTCTTTCAGTGACACCCGCCAAAGGAGAAGATTGGCTAATCGAGACAAAAGTCCTTCTCGTTGCGGCTCAAGCGAAATCACTACTAAGTCTCGCTTTTTCAGGAGGGAGGTGGCTGTTTTCCGATCTTTGGCTTCAACCACCCCCTTAATTGTTTTTCCGTGCCAGTTTTTGGCCCGAAAGACAAATTTTTTCATGTCGGTTTCCCATTAGCTGAAGGGTCAAGCTGACGCAATTGACGATTTAATTCATCTGGCCGCAAAGCAAAAGATTGGGCCACACTAAGATTAACCTTTCCCTGACGAACCCAATTGGCTAAAGAGCGCTCCAATGAAATCATCCCCAACTCTAAGGAAGTCTGAATAATATTATCAATCATATGAGTTTTAGCTTCCCGAATGGCAGTCTTAACGGCATGAGTAGAGAGCAAAATCTCTACCGCCGGTACCCGCGAACCATCAACGGTGGGAATTAAACGCTGAGAAATAACGGCACTCAAGACATTAGCTAGTTGAAGCCTAATTTGTTGTTTGGCTCCTTCGGGAAAGACATCAATAATTCGGTCGATTGTCTCTGCCGCCGAATTGGTATGGAGAGTTGAAAAGACCAAGTGACCGGTTTCCGCCACAGTTAAAGCCGAAGAAATAGTCTCCAAGTCGCGCATTTCGCCGACAAAAACAACATCCGGGTCTTCCCGTAAAACTGCTCGAAGAGCTCGCTGCCAACTTAAAGTGTCGCCCCCAATTTCTCGCTGAGAAATAATCGATTGATCGGGTTCAATCAAATACTCAATTGGGTCTTCGATCGAAACAATATGAGTGCGACGGGTCCGATTAATCTCGGACAAAATTGCTGCCACTGTTGTTGACTTACCGTGACCAGTAGGCCCAGTGACCAAAACAAAACCTTGTTTCAAATTAACAAATTGATGCAAAATTTGAGGTAGGCCTAAGTCATCAATTCGGGGAATAGTTGAAGGAATGACTCGAAAAGCGGCAGCCAAACTTCCCCGACTAAAATAAGCATTAACTCGAAAACGGTGTTTACCCAGAGCACAAGAAAAATCTAACACCCTTTCTTTAATTAAAGTTTGCTGGTCCTTAGGAGATAAAAGGGAAAGAATCATGGTTTTGGTTTGGTCAGGTGTCAAGACAGACCAACCCGGAGTGGGCACCAACTCACCATTAACACGCAAGGTGGGCACCATCCCGGCCAATAAATGAAGATCAGAAGCTTTATTTTCAATTGCCAGTTGGAGTAAAGTCTGAATTTGTTGATCCATAGTTTGATTAAAATTCGGCTACTCGCAAAACTTCCTCTATGGTAGTGATTCCTTCTAAGGCCTTAAGATAACCATCCTGGCGCATGGTAATCATTCCTTCTTCTCGGGCTTGTTTTTCCACTTCGCTCGCAGCCGACCGCTCTAAAATTAACTTGGCAATTTTATCGCTGATAGGCATCACCTCAAAAATACCAATTCGGCCAAAATACCCAGTATTATTACATTCAGGACAGCCCTTTCCCCGCCAGAGCACTAACTCCTGCTTGCCCGTCTTCTTATTTTGACTGGCTAAAGCCGCCTGATAATACTGGCCCAAAACTTGCTCAATGTCCTTGATTACCTCTGGAGCCGGATGATACTCCTCTCGACAATTGGGGCAAATTCGGCGCAAAACTCGCTGACCCACCACACAAGTCAACGAAGAAACTAAAAGAAATGGTTCCGCCCCCATGTCAATTAATCGTGGTGGCGCTCCCGCGGCATCATTAGTATGAAGGGTCGAAAAAACCAAATGACCGGTCAAAGCAGCATGAATTGCCAATTGAGTCGTTTCCTCATCACGAATCTCTCCCACCATAATAATATCCGGATCTTGACGCAAAAATGATCTTAAAGCCGAAGCAAAAGTTAATCCAGCCTGGGGATTGACTTGAACTTGATTGACGCCTTCGATCTGATATTCTACCGGATCCTCAATGGTCATAACATTGACTTTAGTAGTGCTAATTTTAGAGAGGACGGAATAGAGGGTGGTCGTTTTTCCCGAACCAGTTGGACCACAGACAACAATCATGCCGTTGGGTCGAGCGACAGCTGCCTGAAGGTCACGAAGCGCCTTGCCTCGTAAACCCAACTCAGGCAAGGTAGGAATTTTCATCTGCTTCTTCAGCAAACGCATCACCACTTTCTCACCATAAACAGTTGGCGCCGTAGACACCCGCAAATCTACCTCTTCACCATCGGCAGTAAAAGTAAACCGACCATCTTGAGGCACTCGCTTCTCATCAATCTTCATATCAGCTAAAATCTTGATTCGAGAAACTACGGCCTCATGGACTTTTTTGGGCAAGATCAGTTTTTCATGTAAAATGCCATCGATTCGGTAGCGTACTCGGGTTTTGGTCTCTTGAGGCTCAATATGAATATCAGAAGCTCGAGAGCGAATGGCAAATTGAAGAATGGTAGAAACAATTTTGGC
>JALUUX010000016.1 GCA_027021145.1 Candidatus Shapirobacteria bacterium | reverse complement strand
CGCTTTTTTGAAAACCCTAGAAGAACCTCCCGCTCAGGCAATTATCATCCTCCTCAGCAATAATCGCCAGGCCCTTTTAGAAACCATTATTTCTCGCTGTCATTTAGTTAAAACTAAAGAGGTTCCTGTCAGTCAAAGCAATAGTCAGGCTCTTATCCAGGAGTGGCAAAAAATAGTTAACATGCCTCTTGCCGATCGCCTTCAATTGAGTCAAATTAAGGCTAAAGATCGGGCCCATCTTCAGCAATGGCTTGACCAGCTTATCCTGGCGCTCCAAGAACAGCTGATCCAAGCCGACTCAACCACTGATTGGGCTCGCTGGCTCAAGCTAATTTCTCGAGCCAGGCAAATGTTAATAGATAATTTAAGTCCTCAATGCGCCCTCGACTGGTTAATGTTAAAATTATAATGATGTTTCATCCTAAATTCACAATCACCAGCACCATCCTGCAAAATATCGGCCAAATTGAGGCCTCAAAAGCAATTATTGATGCTTCACCCATTATTCCCGCTTACGAAAAACAATTCCAACAAGACGCCATTGTTCGGGCAGTTCATTATGGCACTAAACTGGAAGGTAATGAGCTCAGTTTTAGTGAAGCCGCCCAAGTAATCGAAGGGAAAAAGGTTTTTGCGGCTAAGCGCGATATTCAAGAAGTAATTAACTATCGCCAGGTAATGAATTATCTTGAAAACCTCCTCAATCAGGATAAGAGCAAGACTAATTGCTACAATCAAGAAGTTTTGCTTCAGATTCATCGACTCACCGTTGAGAAAATTGTCCCTCCCGACCAAGCCGGCCGCTTCCGTCAAGTTCAGGTCAGCATTCGAAACACGGCCACCGATGAACTTTTCTACCGCCCTCCCCCCCCAATGGAGGTTCCTTATTTAATCGAAGACTTTTTTGCCTGGCTACTCAGTCCTGAAGCGGATAAAATGCATCCCGTCTTAAAATCAGGCATTGTTCATTATGTTCTGGCCGCGATTCACCCTTTTACTGAAGGCAATGGTCGAACCGCTCGAGCCATGGCTACCCTAGTTTTAATGCGAGAGGGTTATAACATTCGCCGCCTCTTTGCCTTGGAAGAATACTTTGATCGCCACGCGGAACAATATTATAATTCTCTCCAAGCCGTCTCTTTCCAACCAGGTGAGCTTTCTGACAAAGACGCCACGGTTTGGCTCGAGTTTTTCACCACCGCCCTTCGAGATGAATTAAAGAAAATCGAGGATAAAGTCCGTCAGCTTTCTTCTGATATTCATCTCAAAAAACAATTGGGCGACAAACAGATACCTCTTAATGAAAGACAGATTAAGCTAGTCGAGTACATGCGTCAGTATGGTGGTCTTCGGATCGCTGACGCTAAGGAAATTTTTCCCATGATTTCAGATGACACCATTTGGCGTGATTTGAGAAAATTGATTGCCGCCGGCATTGTCGAAAAACGAGGCAGCACCAAAGGCGCCTACTATTGTCTGAAAAACTAAGGTTTTAAATCTGCTCTCTCCACTCTCAACTTCTTTTAAAAGCGCCCAAAGAAAACTCTCCTAATCTTAAAGATTAGTCTAGTATAATAGACTAATATTTGACTTTTTAGTCGAGTATGCTATACTAATAATTAAAATGGTTGCCCTAAATGGCTTAATTCTACAAAACCCCTGGTGGAAAGAGAAAAAAGTCCCGAAGGTGTTTTTGGGTCGCAAAAGAAAAGAGTTCTTTGAAAAAATTAAAAAATACCTCCGCCTGAGACAGGCTTTATTGATATATGGGCTCAGGAGGACAGGAAAGACAACTTTTTTCTACCAGCTAATCCAGAAGCTCATTCTTTCCGAGGTGGCCCCCGAGAAAATTCTTTATTTTTCTTTTGACGAAAAAGAGACCTCGCTAAAAGACATCTTAACTGTTTATGAATCGGAAGTTTTGCAAGAGATTATCACCGAAAACACTACACTTTATCTTTTCCTGGATGAGATTCAAAAATTGGAAAATTGGCAAGAGCAGGTAAAGATAATTTATGACAGGTATCCCAAAATAAAGATCTTTCTCTCGGGTTCTGCCTCCATTAATCTCCAAAAAGGGATTAGAGAAAGTCTGGCAGGCAGAGTTTTTGAGTTCGAGTTTACCCCTTTAAGTTTTAGAGAATTTTTAGAGTGGAAAGGGGTAAAAGTAAAAAGGGCAAAACTAGATCTTTATCACAAAGAGCTGAAACTTTTAGCAAAAGAGTACCTCCTAAAAGGAGGCTTTCCTGAGATAGTCAATGAAAAAGATAAAGAGATCATTCGACTCTATCTTAAAAGCTCGGTTTTAGAGAAAATTGTGGGTCAGGATTTACCATTGGAATTCGGTCTGCGCGACCCCGAGCTTTTACAATCCTTAATAGAAAATTTCTTTTCTCAACCTGGCATGATCCTAAATTACAACAAGCTCGCTTCTGATTTTCAAAGAAGCAAGGTGACAATAATTAACTATGTTTTTTATCTCACATATGCCTTGCTTTTACGAGAGGTAAAGAATTTCCGGCCCAGTTTACGAGTGACTTCACGCAAAGGAAGAAAGATTTATCCTTACAATCCAGCCTTTTGTTTTATATATTTGCCAGAAAAAGAGGGATTCAAGAAAGTCTGGGAAACCGCTGTGGCGACTGTTTTGGGAACAGAATATTATTACCGCAATAGTTTTGAAGTAGGTTTTGTTTTGAAGCACGGGAACGAGCTTGTGCCCATAGAGGTGAAATCGAATAAACCAGAATTTTCTCAGGTGGAAAAATTTATAGAAAAATTTGGTGCTAAAAAAGGCTTTGTTATCACCCAAGAGGAAGAAGCTCAACAAGGTAATATAAAAAGCCTACCCCTGTGGAAGGTTCTAATAAAAGGAAGAGATATTATTTAACCATCCGTTAGAACTTATTTCCTCTAAATAAATATTCTGCTACGATCGTCGCATAATAGTAAATCCATCCAATCGTGGGCCTAGATTTTAGTTTGAGAAAGTTAAGATCCTCTCAGCAATTTTTATTGAGTTAACCAACCACCCTGGATACTCACTCCGAGAAGCCTGAATTTCTTTATAACTAAGCCATTTAAAGCTTGAGTGTTCGGGGCTTAACTTTACTTCTGTATTCTGGGAAGTACAGGCCCAAGTAATCCCCACGAGTTGTAATTTCTTTTGCTCAATGACAAAAGACCAAATATCAGTAATTCCCTTAATTTCTATTTCCAATCCTACCTCTTCTTTCACCTCTCTCTTTAACGATTCCCCTGGTTTCTCGCCATAACTCATCCTGCCCCCAGGCAAGTCGTAAGAATTGGGAGTAACATCCTCCAAATCACTTTTCAAAAGAACCAAATATTTTCCTTTGGCTTTAATAACAGCTTTATTAGCAACAACAATCTGACCTTGATCGCCACCCACCATGATAAATATATTATAATCCAATCAGAGCAATGGATGTCAAAACTTTAAGTCGGTACCTGGAAAAGCTGGAAAAAACGACTTCGCGAAACGAAATTACCGCAATTTTGGCTGATTTGTTTGCTCGAGCATCAGGCGATGAAATTGATAAAATTTGCTACCTCCTCCTGGGCCGCTTAGCCCCCCAATACCGATCAATCGAATTTAATCTCGCTGAAAAGATGATGATTAGAGTCCTCGCCTTTGCCTTTAAAAAGAGTGAAGAAGAAATTAAGGAGAGTTTTAAGAAAGCGGGCGATCTGGGCAATGTCGCCTTTAACCTAACCAACCTAAGTAACTTAAATAACCCAAGCAACCTACCCGTTACCCAACTCTATCGGCAACTTTTGCTCATCGCCCAACAAACTGGTCCCGGCTCTCAGGAAAGAAAAATTAAGCTTTTAGCCCAACTAATCAATCAACTTGACCCATTGACCAACAAATATGTTGTTAGAATCCCAATTGGCAAGCTCAGGCTG
>JALUUX010000015.1 GCA_027021145.1 Candidatus Shapirobacteria bacterium | reverse complement strand
AAAAGAGTAACAGCACCTAAAAAAGAAGAGGTAATAAGAAAGTTTTTTGCTAAAACTTTGGAGATGATTCATAAAAATACTCAAATTCAGAAGATTGAAAAGAATCTGCCCCCGGCAGCTTTAAATCTTCAACATCTTAAAAAGATTAAAGAGAGAGTCTCAGCTAAAGAAGAGAAAGCCATCAACATTCTTTTTGGTTTAGAAAAATTGGTTTTAGTCGAGAAGAGAAGAAATCCTATTTATAAGTCAATTGGTGAACAACTAAACGAACTAATTAAAAAGTGGCGGGAGAGAAAAATTAGCTATCAGGAATTGTTAGAACAAGAAGATATGCTGATCAAACTAATTGACGCGGGTGAAAAGCGACGAAAAAGGTTGGGTTTTAATTATTTTGATTATGGCATTCTCCTGGCATTGCAAAAAGGTCTAAAAGATAAAAATCAGAAACAGGAAGACTTGCCAGAGTTTACAAGAAGACTGATAGCTTTGATTCGTGATAACTTGATTGAAAATTGGCAAGAAAACCCAGCTTTAAGACAAAATATTGAGAGAAAAACCAGGGAATTTCTTTTGGGGCTCAAACAAAAATATGGGCTTTCATATAGTGAGTTTGACTCTTTACACAAGCAATTACTTGCTTTTGTTAACGACTATGGATATCAACCAAATTAAGGTTGTTAAAAGAACTGTTAAATATCCTCGGTTAGAACTTAAAACAGGAAGGCCCCTTTTGATTTTACCCCAAAAGGGACACTTTGATCCCGAAAAAATTATCAAAAAGCATGAATCATGGTTAAGAAAAAAATTGGAATATATCGAACAGATTAAAAGAAAGTATAGTAATGAAAAGATTTATCGGAGGTTAAAAGAGGAATTAATGACAATAATTGAAAGATGGGTTAGAAAATATAGTCAAATTTTGGGAGTTAAACCAGAAAAAATTACCATTAGATTAATGAAAACAAGATGGGGAAGTTGTAGTCGGAAAAAAAGATTAAGCTTTAATTTGCTTTTGAAATATTTGCCAAGCTCTTTGATTAAATATGTCGTCTTTCATGAAATGGCACATCTAATTGTTCCCAATCATCGCCGAAATTTTTGGCAATTAATCAAACAAGAGTTTAATAATCCTGACCACTACGAAGAAGCTCTTTTTGGTTATTGGTTTTTACTCTTGGGAAAATTGGGGAGTTTGGGGAAATTAGAGAGTTTGTAAATTGGGTGAATTAGGATAAAATAAGTGTGGTTTTATCCAGTATTACCTCTTGACAGAGGTATTATCTATGATATAGTAGTATTACTATGATTGTGGGGGTAAGTTCTGTTACCAGTAAGGGGCAGGTAACGATTCCGGCGGCAATTAGAAGTCGGTTAATGATCACTCCGGGAAAAAAGATACGCTTTGTTTTGACTGGGAATAAAATTTTGGTTGAACCGCTAAATCTAAGCAGTCTTAGAGGATCGCTAAGGACCAAGATAAAATATGATAAGAAGGAAGCCAGAGCTTTAATTAAAATGAGGGCAGTTAAAAGATACCTCTCGCGGTGATGGCAAGTTTAATTGATGCTAACTTATTAATCCGTTTCCTCACGGGAGATAATCATCGCCAAGCCAAGTTAGTTGAGAAATTATTGGCTGATAGTAAAAAAACCTTTGTTCTTC
This sequence comes from Candidatus Shapirobacteria bacterium, assembly GCA_027021145.1. Taxonomy (GTDB): domain Bacteria; phylum Patescibacteriota; class Microgenomatia; order UBA12405; family JAHJSD01; genus JALUUX01. Next base: position 2,373 of record JALUUX010000015.1, on the reverse strand, counting down.
TCGATTTAGTTTTTGCTGAAATTGTTTGGGTTCTGGAGTCTTTTTATCAGTTCCCAAGGGAGGAGATTGCTCAAAAACTAGAGATTGTTCTTTGGCTACCGAATATCAAGAGCAATCGCCGTCTGCTTTTACAGGCTTTAGCAATTTATCAAAACAAAAATGTTGATTTTATTGATGCTTATTTGGCGGCAGTTTCTCAAGAAAAGAAAATGAAAATTTATTCTTTTGATCGGGATTTTAGCAAGATTCCTAAAATTAATTGGCAAAAGCCGTAACTTTTAACTTTTAACTATTAACTAATTTTGTGCCCCCAAGGGGACTCGAACCCCTGTTTCCGCTGTGAGAGAGCGGTGTCCTAGGCCACTAGACGATGGGGGCTGTTTCTCATCATTTGACCATTTGGTCATTTAACATTTATCATTTGTTTTTTTAATTAAAAATGCCTCAATTATATTTTACCATCTTTTTTTCTGATTAAAATTTCTATTGAGTAGAACCAGAGTTGGTAGGGGCAAACAAATATTTGCTGTTAATAGATATTGTTATGTTTCTGTCGGAAGGAAAGTTTCAGCTAGCGTAGTATTGGGAATAAGCTTGGCAAATGAAGGATTATTAGCGCGAATTTCGCGCCAAGTTTCGAAAATATTAGACAATCCCCTGAGTCCCTGTTGAATTATGCGATTCAAATCTTGTTCGGTTAGTTCCTTGGTTAGTTCCGAGGTATTCCATCTTGCCTCTAGAACAAAGGCGGAGACTATAGAATTAGCAACTACTAGAGACCCGCCTGACAGTTTTGCGATGACCCCTATTGGTTTATCAGACCCGGGTATAGATTTATCGGTTAGCTCTAAGAGACGACGAAGGTATTCTGACATTTGTTCATCTGGAACTGGCGGCACTCGATAAAGAGGAAATTCTGCACCTCTAGTCGATTCTTCTAGTCTTGCTGCTTCTTGGATTGACATAGCAATGATTACCTTTATACCCCGTCTCCTCATTTCTTCTAGAAGCGGACCAAACCTATTGTTATACTCATCAAATATAACCGTCTTGATTTTCGACAATTCTTCTTTTAGTTGTTCCAAGAAAGAACCTGGGTTCTCGAATGATTGAAGGTCTACATATAAACAATTGGGACGACCGCCTAGTTCTTGTTCACATGAGTACAAGAGTGAGGTTTTTCCCATTCTTGGGGCTCCAACAATGCCAACTACCGGATTCTTGGGGTCTTCAATAGCTGTAATGACTCTATTTGCAAGATCAGCTAGAACTTCTGGCGTTCTGTCCCATCCTTCTTCTCCTCTTATTGGGTTGAGCAACGCTGGAAGTCTAAGCTTTGCCAGATGAGGCAACAACTGATTCCAATCACACGACCTTAGGTCATGCAATAATACCTCTTTTTCTTCTCTTGGCCTTTCTCCAGTGTCTGTTGGTTCCATTTTCAGGAAAATTAAACCATGTTTTATCGGTAAGGTCAAATTTTAGCCACTAAGTTAGAGCAGTAGGTGTTGACTTTTGGCTTGAGCTCGTAGAAATATTTGGTATCCCTCTTTTTGTCCCTTCTACTTACTGCGCTTGACTTCCAGGTTCTACAGACTTATTATAATCTCTATATGGAGAACTTATTAAGGAGACTAGGAGGGTCTAGTTTGGGTGTTGATGTAAATAGTTTTTTGAATAAAGTAGAGGGTTGCCGACCTCGGGAGGCTGGCGGATCTCCTTTAGGAGCGACGTTGTTAATTTGTCCGTGTAATGGAGGCAGGTGTGTCGTTGCTCACTCGGGAGAACTAGTCCTATTAAGAAGAGGAGATCGTTCAACCGTAGGAAAAGTTCAAAAAAGAACCTATTGCCCGAGGGGAATTCGGCTGGAATAATTTTGGTCACCAACGATAGACCTTGATCTAAATTTTAGGTTTTTAGCTTATTGACAGTTTTGAAGGTCAGCTGTCTTCTGCTTTTATTACTCAGAGGAGGCCTTTTTGTTGGGGTTAACTCCAGGCTTGGCAGAGGAGTTTGTATTCGCAGAAATTGCAGGGAAAGGGGGTGCTTGGCTTGGGAGGGAAGGAGCTTTTCTCAATTGCTGTAGCAGTCTCAATGATTTTTTGTTTGAACTCCTCTAGTTGATTTTTAGTTCGTCGACTGGAAAGTTTAACTCCTTCCTTGAGAAAGTAAAGACTGAGGACGATTTTTTCCACCGGCCGATGGAAAGAGAACTCGGTAATGTTGCTCGCTGCTAGGGCGTAAAGAGTGAGTTGGTCATTGCGATCAACGGCTTTTTGGTCGGGGGTGCGGCCGCCAGTTTTGTAATCAATGATTTCTATCTCGCCATTAGGAAGAAGGTCAACCCGATCGATAACTCCGCCCACTTTGAGG
>JALUUX010000014.1 GCA_027021145.1 Candidatus Shapirobacteria bacterium | reverse complement strand
CACTTTAATATATTAATATATTAATATATTAAATCATTAAAATCTTGAGCTATGATCTCTTCTTTTAGAAACTCTTCTGGGGTAAGAATTTTGATTTTTGCGGGATATTTTTGCCCAATTGACAAACTAAAAATTTAAAGTATACTTTAGTTATGAGCCACAAAACTAAAGTACTCTTTAGGAATTTGGCACCTAAGTTAAAGAAAGTTATCGCCGATAAACATTCTATTCTTCTTTTAGGTCCACGGCAAACAGGCAAGACTACTTTAGTTAAAGAGTTTTTGTTGTCAGAGCAAAAGAATGTTTTTGAATACTCCTTGATTGATCCTGGTATTCGCCTTGCCTTTGAGACTGACCCCCAAAGACTAATTAGAGAGATAGAAGAAGCAGATTATCCTTTAGTTTTTATCGATGAGATCCAAAAAGTCCCCCAACTCTTGGATGCAGTTCAATATTTAATTGATAACAAAAAGGCCTATTTTATTCTCACTGGCTCTTCGGCCCGAAAACTGCGTCGGAAGGGTACTAATTTGCTGGCAGGTAGAGTTCTTTCCTTTTATCTTGCTCCGTTCACTTGGAACGAAATAGGAGTGGAGCCAAAAAACTATTTTGGTCTAAACCCCACCCTAGAAAAACTCAACAAAGTTGATGTTTCTTTGGAGGAACAGCTGGTATTTGGCTCTTTACCCCCGGTTGTGTTAGCAGAAAAGAAGTATAGAGAGCTCTTCCTTAAAACCTACGCCCAAGTTTATTTGGAAGAGGAAATTAGGCAGGAAGCTTTGGTGCGCAAAATAGGCGCTTTTGGGAGGTTTTTGGAATTGTCGGCTTTGGAGTCAGGAACAGCCCCAAATTTTAGTCGACTATCTCAGCACTCAGGGGTAAGTTTGCCTGCCATCCGTGAGTTTTTCCAAATTTTAGAAGACACTTTAATTGTCAGGCGTCTTGACCCTTATCTTAAAAGTCCCCGCAAAAGACTTTTTTCTCGGCCTAAATACTATTATTTTGATACTGGCGTAAGGAATGCTTTGGCCAAACTACCGCTTAATGCGGATTTGCTAAAAACTCAGAGGGGTATTCTTTTCGAACACTTCGTTATCTTGGAGCTTTTCCGCCGCTCTAGCCTGCCAGAAGCCAATTTCCGTCTTTACTGGTGGCGAACCTTAGAGGGGGCAGAGGTTGATTGTGTAATTGAAAAAGACGACGGCAGTCTAATTCCTTTAGAAATAAAGGCTTCCACCAGCATTAGTTTTGGTCAACTTAAGGGGTTGGTAAGCTTTTTGAGAACTCATTCTCAAGCCAAAACCGGCTATGTCGTCTCTTTAATCGAGCGGCCCCAAAAATTAAAAGAAAACATTATTGCCCTCCCTTGGTGGCTGATTTAGGGTGGTTTTTAATCTATGGATTGCTTTCCTGATTTTAGGTAATCGTTCAGTTAAAAAAGAGGCGTTATTCCTAAATCATTTTTTTAGAAACTCTTCTGGGGTAAGAATTTTGATTTTTGCGGGATATTTTTGCTTAATTTTTTGAAAATCCTTTTTATTTCTAGTGATAAGAAAATTACAATCAAACTTCGCTGCCGTGAGGTACTGAAGCACATCTTCATAATCAAGACCTCTAAACTGAAAAGCTTTTAGAGTCACCTCGAGATGAAGGGGGAAGAGGTAATTTCGGCAATTTTTTCCTTTATAGATTAAAGAGACCCGTTTGTAATTTTGGAGCAAAGCCAAAACACTTTGGAAATTTCTTTGAACTTGTCTGGCAGTAACTGTGGGTATCATCTTAGTCAAGGTATATCATCAGAATATCAGAATTAGGGTCAGTCAATATGTCAGACAAATTCTCGGTTGCATAGGCCCTCTTATTCAGTATTCGACATGAATACCATGCCTTCTTTTCTTTAATCACCCGCAACAAGGCCAAGGGATTTTCTCCAAGGGTAAGCGATAAAATTTTTGCCAAAAGTGTTTGTAGGGTTGCATAATTACAGCATAATAAAGCTCTATGAAAAAGGAGTTTTGGTTAGTCTTTATTGGTCTTTTGGGGAAAGTTGTAAAGGGTGGGGAAATTGTACTGATATTTAGGCATTTAGGAAAAACCCCTTTTTAAAACACTCCAATAAGCATGCTAAAAGGTTTGACAAAGTACCGAATTTGTTATACCATTATAATATGCAAGTTGTAGTAAGCCAAAAAGGACAGATCACCATCCCTGCTTTTTTGCGCAAGATTTTTGATATTAAGCCTAAAGATGAAGTAGTATTTAAAACAACTGCGGAAGGAATTTTAATTCAAAAATCGACTTCAGCGACACAAGTTTTATTTGGTTCAGCGGCTAAGGGAAGACAAATTTCATTTGTTCCCTTGTCTAAAGCGAGAAAACAGGTCGGCAAAAAATTAGGCAAAAGGTATCAGGTTAGGGTCAGCCACTAAGAAAAATGGGGAGAAAAAAGAGGTTTTTATTGGACTCTAATGTTGTTTTGCGTTTTCTTTTAGCAGATCATCCCCAGCTTAGTCAAAAAGCTAAATCTATTTTTGAGTCAGCTGAAAAAGGAAAGTGTGAGCTTTTTCTTAATCATACAACTATTGCTGAAGTTTATTGGGTATTGGAAAGTTTTTATAATCTTTCAAAGTCAGAAATAATTCAGGTCTTAAGCCAGCTTTTTCGTTTTCCAAATATAAGAGTGCCGGAGAAAAGAATAATTTTTCAAGTTTTAGACTTGCTTAGTCAGGAAAATATGAGCTATATTGATGCCTATAATCTTGTTTTTGCCAGAAAAAATGAATTGGGGCTTAAGACTTTTGATAAAAGATTGGAAAAGCTGTTTGGAGGCAGTTGAAAGTTTTTGTTGAAATATGCTTTTCAGATCAAAACTTTAGTCCTTTGGTGAGGGTTGTGTCTATGTTCTGTTGGGGGGCACCCGTTCTGTTTTTCACCAGGAGTTATAGCGGGAAAGGAAGCTTAAGATCAATCATCAGTCTGTTGTTTAGAATGTATTAGATTTAGGCTGTTAAGCGTGGTCGATTTTAGCCGCCTCAAAAGTTAGCTCTACTGTTAGAACGAGATGGGTTTTATCTTAAATTTTGAGCCGGTTTTGGTGCTTAATTCTTTTAAAGATAATCGCAAGTAACACTTGCAACTGTCTGATTTTCTAGAGCAATATCAATTCAGCGCTTCAGGTTTATTGTGAGGATTATGATTCCTTAAGATTGAATAACCAGATTGAAGATCTAATCGCTAAGCCCCTAGCAAGTGTTTTAGTCTCTCGTGTTTTTTGTTCTGAGTTAATGAGTATAATGGGTATCGCAATCTTTGACCCTTTTCGATACAGGATATTGTTTTTTATACTCTTTGTCGAAAAAGCGGTAATTTTAAAACTAGTTTTTATATATTATTGGTACGGTTTGTCTAACCCATTCTTAGTGTTATCATTCTCAAAAGTCGACGGTGCGAAGACCAATTCCTTCGATGTTGATTGTAACTTTCTTCCTTCTGGGGTCAACAATGACATCGTATTTGCGAGCTCTAAATTGGTCTTTTGTTGGAACATCAATTACTTGGATTATATTGATATTTCTTTGTTTACAAGCTTTCATAAGTTGGGTTCGCAGAGGTCCTCCTGCTTTAATCACTACTGCTTCTAGGTTTGGTCTAGAAGCATTCTCATAGGGAGGAAAGAGATTGGCTAATTTACTCATATATTCATCAGGTTCAGCACCAGAGAGGACATGCGCTAGCGCTCTAGAAGATGGGTTGTCTGGGTTTCGAACGATAACGGCCTCACAGAACATAAACCCGAAGGAAGCTATTATCTCTCTATCGGTAATACCGCATTCGGCGACTTCAACGAGTCCTATATTCTTCAATTTGCATCTTATTAAGATGAGTTGATGTGGAAGGTAGGGCAGGATAGGGATGTTCCATGCCTGTTCTGACTTCTATGATTCTGTCTGTTAGTTGTGGTTTTGGCCGGTATGTGTGCGATCGTTCAGGCATAGTGCAAATTAAAATCGATAAATAACTTGCCCTAATAAAAGATTTTT
>JALUUX010000013.1 GCA_027021145.1 Candidatus Shapirobacteria bacterium | reverse complement strand
TGATCACTCGGGGAAAATTTAGCCAGGTTTCGAAATGAATGAGGCGGTGGCCCCATTTTTCATCGAGCCAAAAGCGGCGAAGGAGGTCCCAATTAATTCGTTGACTCTGATCAAAATAAACTCCTCGAGTGGTGAGGCGATAGTGGGCTTTTTGGGGCGGAATGGTAGTGAGAACATAGTAAAAAAAGACTAAGGCGATTAAAGTGGCGATCAAAAACCACTCTTTGACAAAAAAGAGAATCAAGCAGACTAAGACCAAAATAGAAAGGACGGTGGACCAGAACTCACGATTTTGCCGCTGATAAGGCCGTTCTGGCGCCTCCCAAGAAAAAAGAGTTCTTTCTTCTTTAACTGGTAGCACCTCTAGAGGTTTGTTTCTTGAGGATTGTTTGGCTTTAGTTTTGACCATTTAAGATGATGATAGAATAATTTTGTTTTAGAAGTCAACCAGGGCTATGTTAAAATAGACTATTACTTAAGGAGGAGTCGCCTAGTGGCCGATGGCAGCGGCTTGCTAAGCCGCGCCCCTTTTGGGGCTCGTGGGTTCGAATCCCACCTCCTCCGCCTTTAGTTTGCCCGATTTCAAAGTTTAGAATGAACTCTTTTTTTAAGGCCATCTTTCTCCTAGTAGGAACTACAATCGGAGGGGGGATTTTTGCCTTGCCTTATGTTTTTTCTCGCTCAGGTTTTTTGCCCAGTCTTTTGGGGTTATTATTTCTTGGCCTGCTTATGACCAGTCTGAACTGGTTTTACAGCCAAGTTATTCTTGCCACCAAGGGAGATCATCAATTGCCAGGCTATGTTCGTCGCTATCTCGGCTCTCGATTTGCTTGGCTAGCTACATTGACGATGATTCTCTCTCTAAATGGTGCTCTTTTGGCTTATGTAATTTTAGGAGGAGAATTTTTAGCTTTATCTTTGGGTCGCTTGGCTAATAATTTCTATCATTTTTGGTTTTATTTCCTAGGTGTTTGGTTTTTTGCTCGAGGTTTTAAAACCCTAGTTAAAATTGAGAGCTGGCTTACTTTGGCGCTGCTTTTGCTTATGGTTCTAATCCCAACAAGTTTAGTAGGCGTGATTCAGCTAGAAAATTACTCGCTGGTAGCGAAAGAGCCTTGGTTTTTTTGGGGAGCGACTCTTTTTGCTTTAACCGGTTTTTCGATTATTCCTGAAGTTGAAGAGGTTTTGCGTCGAGAGAGAAAAAAATTGACTCGAGTAATTATTTTGGGTAGCCTTTTCCCTATTTTGGTTTACGGCCTTTTTGGTTTTGGGGTTTGGGGAGCCACTGGTTTGATGACTACGGCTGATGCCCTTTCTGGTTTGGTTGCTTTTTCTCCGATGTTGGCACGACTCGGGGCTTTGGTGGGGTTGTTGGCCTTAATGACCTCCTTCATTGGCTTGACTGATGTGGCTAAAGAAATTTATTTTCGCGACCTTAACCTCTCAGAAAGAAAGGCTAAAATTTTGGCTGTTTTACCAGCTTTTTTGGGGGTCTTTTTACCAATGGAGGGGTTTATTAAAGTAATTTCCTTAACTGGGGCTCTTAGTTTGGCTATCTCGGCTAGTCTAATCTGTCTAATGGTGATTAAGTTAAGGCCAAGATTAAGATGGTTAGCTGGGTTAGTGGCGCTGGTCTTTATTTTGGGAGCATTGACTCAGCTGGGATAGGCTGAAGTAAAGTAAACTAATGGATCAGATTGAGACAATTAAAGCCAAAACCGATATTGTAACGCTTATTGGTGAGTATTTGTCTTTAAAGAAATCGGGGCGGAATTTTAAAGCTTTATGTCCTTTTCATCAAGAAAAAACCCCTTCATTTATGGTCTCGCCAGAGTTACAGATCTTTAAGTGTTTTGGCTGTGGTGTTGGGGGTGATGCCATTAAGTTTCTTCAACTTTACGAAAAGATGGATTTTTTGGAAGCGGTTGAATTTTTGGCCCGTCGAGCAGGGATTAAATTTACCCCTCGGCGCTATTCGAGTCGAGAAGAGCAGCGAAAGCAGCGCTTATGCCAGGTCAATCATCTAGCGGCCGAATTTTATCACTTTTTGCTCACTAAACATCCTCTTGGCCGACCAGTTCTAGCTTACTTGCGCCAGCGAGGCATTAGACCCAAAACTATTGCCCATTTTCACCTAGGTTTTTCACCACTAAAGCCCGAGGCTGTGGTTGAGTTTTTGGGTAAAAAGGGCTATTCCGCCAAAGAGGCTTTAGAGGCAGGCTTGGTGGTTGCTACTCGTCGCGGTCAGTATTGGGACCGTTTTCGGGGGCGGTTAATCTTTCCGATTTTTGACCATCGAGGTAATCTAGTGGCTTTTTCAGGACGACTGATTCCTGGTCTTTCTCCTCTCAATCAACCAAAATACATTAATACTCCCGAGACGATTATTTACCATAAGGGAAAGACGCTTTATGGTCTTTATTGGACGAAACAAGCAATTAGAGAGGCTAAGCAAGCAATTGTGGTTGAGGGAGAGTTTGACTTGATTTCTCCTTATCAGGCGGGATTAACCAATATTGTGGCTCTTAAAGGCACAGCTTTTACTCCTGATCAGGCCCAGTTATTAAAGCGTTTTGCCGAGGAGGCGGTTTTGGCTTTGGATGCTGATTTGGCGGGAGTAGAAGCGGTTAAACGAAGCGTCGTGATTGCCGAGCAAGTGGGCTTGAATCTTAAGGTCGCTCTTTTGCCTGAGGGGATTAAGGATCCTGATGAGCTAGCTCAGAAAAAGCCGAGATTGTTGGGACAATTGCCCAAAAGGGCAGTTTTGGTTTGGGATTTTTTGATTGAGGCGGCCACGAGAAAATTTGCTGCTGCCGACCCCCTAGGAAAAAAGAAAATTTTGACCGAGGTACTCCCCTTTTTGGCTCGAATCGAAAATGAGGTAGTGAAAAATCATTATTTGCAACAATTAGCTCGAGTTTTAAGGGTAGATCTGGAATCAGTTTTATTGGAATTAGAAAAAATTGTCTCTCGCAAATCAGTTTTCCATTCTCCTTTAGAATCAACCAAAACAGAGATTGATCGAGATCGGCGTTATTTGTTGGAAAAACAATTACTCAGTCTCATTTTTTCTTATCATCGGTGGTCTTGGCTAAGAGAGTCTCATTGGTTGCGGTTGATAATTACACCCAGATTTAAGCGCTTAGTTGAGTTGGCCCGGCAGAGGAATAAAAAAGAGTTGGCTTTCTCGGTTAAACAATTTTTTGCCTTTTTACCGGAAGAACTCCGACCCACTTTTGAAGAGATTTATCTTACTAATCGAAAGATCGAAGATCGGGATGAGATCGAGAAGGAGATTAAAACTACTCTAAAACAACTAGAAATGGCAGAATTGCGTCGTCAGCTTAATCTTTGTGCTGAAAAAATTGCTTGGCTAGAGAAACATCGGCCTGAGAGCAAAGAGTTGTCTTCTTGGGAGCGACGGTTTGCCCAATTGACTGATCAGTTGACTCAACTAGAAGCAGAGAGTTAAAAAATGATGGTATAATTTGAACTAGAATGGCCTCCAAAAAACCAGACTTCCAAAAAATTGTCCGTCAGTTGATTCGCCGAGGTAAGGCTAAAGGGTATTTGGTTCAGGATGAAATTCTGAAATTGGTCCCCAATCCAGAAAAATATATTGATGAATTAGATGAGGTCTACAACACTCTTTTTGAGCAAGGGATTGATGTCTTTGAGGGGATCAGTGAGGAAGAATTAAAAGAGGTCGAGGCCGATCAGCGCAAGACCACCTTGCCTATTTTGGCTCTTCTTTCTGGAAGTACTTCCACTGATCCGGTGCGGATGTATCTCAAAGAGATTGGCAAGATTCCTCTGTTGACCGCTGAAGATGAAGTTCGTTTGGCCAAGCAGATTGAGAAAGGATCACAGAAGGCGCGGCAAAAACTGACAGAAGCTAATCTGCGCCTAGTGGTGTCGATTGCCAAGAAATATATCGGTCGTGGCCTCTCTTTTCTCGATCTAATTCAAGAAGGCAATCAAGGCTTAATGAGGGCGGTAGAGAAGTTTGATTGGCGTCGGGGTTATAAATTTTCTACCTATGCCACTTGGTGGATTCGTCAGGCGATTACTCGAGCTATTGCCGATCAAGCCCGGACTATTAGAATTCCGGTTCACATGGTGGAGACCATTAATCGAGTCTTCAAGATTACCCGGCAATTGACTCAGAAGTTGGGGCGCGAACCAACGGTTGAGGAAATCGCTAAGGCCGCTGATTTACCGGTAGAAAAAATCCGGGAAATTTATCGAATTTCTCAAGACACCACCTCGTTGGCAACACCCGTGGGCGATGATGAAGATTCTTTTCTGGGCGATTTTATTCCTGATGAAACCCAACCCTCTCCTTATGAGGAGACTTCCAGAGAATTGCTCCGTGAGTTAATTCGAAAAGTTTTGAAAACCTTGGAACCACGAGAGGCAGAAGTTTTACGCTTGCGTTTTGGCCTCGGCGGTGAACCACCCAAAACTCTGGAAGAAGTGGGGAGGATTTTTGGAGTCACTCGAGAGAGAATTCGCCAGATTGAGGCTAAGGCGATTCGAAAACTGCGCCACCCTTCTCGGCGACGCCAGTTGCAGGATTATTTGGATTAGTAAGGCTTAATTAAATTATGAAATCTTTCTTTAAATTAGAAAAAGAAGGGGTAATTCGTTGTTTGGCTTGCCCTCATCATTGCCTCCTGGCCGAAGGTCAACGGGGTATTTGTGGTGTTCGAATTAATCAGAATGGCGAATTAAGGTTGCTGGTTTGGGGTAAGGCGGTGGGAATGCATCCTGACCCAATCGAAAAGAAGCCCTTGTTCCATTTTTTACCTGGAACCAAAGCCCTTTCTTTTGGCACCTTGGGTTGTAATTTCGCTTGTCGTTTTTGTCAAAATTGGTTTCAATCTCAAGCACCCAAGAAGATTAGAAATTTGGGGAAAACAGATCAAGTTTTAGACCTGATTAATCAAGTGAGTCAAGATTATCAACCAGAAGCAATTGTCGCTTTGGCCCAAGAGTTAGGTTGTCCGACGATTGCTTACACTTACAACGAGCCGGTGATATTTTTGGAATATGCTTTGGCAACAATGAAATTAGCTAAGAAAAAGGGATTGAGAAATATTTGGGTGAGTAACGGTTTTATTAGTCGAGAAGCTTTCGAAGCGATTAAGGATTATTTGGATGGAATTAATATCGACTTAAAGAGTTTTCATCCTGATTTTTATCGCCGCTTGTGTTCGGCTCGGCTGGAGCCAGTTTTAGAAAATATTGCCCGTTTTTGGCAAAATAAAATCTGGATTGAAGTGACCACCCTAATTATTCCTGGAGAAAATGATTCAGCCGAAGAATTAGAGAAAATTGCCCGTTTTCTTTTTCAGATTTCTCCCGATCTTCCTTGGCATGTCACCGCTTTCCATCCTGATTATCAGATGTTGGATAAGCCAGTTACTCCGAGAGAGAAGCTAATTGAGGCTTGGCGGATTGGTAAGAGGCTGGGATTAAATTATGTCTATTTGGGCAACATTATTGATCAAGAGCACAGTTCTACTTATTGCCCTAATTGCCGTCAATTATTGATTAGCCGCGATGGCTATCAGTTGATTGAGATTGTTGGTTTGAATCAGGGTCAGTGCCGGTTTTGTGGCCAGAAAATTGCTGGAGTTTGGTCAGGAGAAAAACAATGAGATTATTTATTGCTTTGACCTTGCCCCAAAGAATTAAAAAGATTTTGGCTCAAGCTCAGGCCGAGCTTCGGTCAGGAATAGTTCAAGGAGCAGTAAAGTGGGTTGAGCTCCAAAATTTTCATCAGACTATTGTTTTCCTGGGAGAGGTAGAGAAAGGTCGGGTTGAGAAGGTGATTTCGATTTTAAATCAGGTTGACTTTGAGCCAATAGAACTTCGGTTGAAGAAAGTTGGTTTTTTCCCTGATCAAAACCGCCCGCGAGTAATCTGGGTTGGACTGAAAGGCGAGGTAGAAAAATTGTCTCACTACTTTCATCAGTTGCGCTTAGCGTTGCGTCGGGCTGATTTCAAATTTGATACTCGGTTTTCCCCCCACATCACTTTAGGCCGGGTTCGGTTTGGTCAGGGTCGAGCCAGTTTTGAGTCTATGGTTTTGAAAAAAGTCAACCAGCTGATCCAGACAGAGAACTCGTTATTTGTCGCCGACCAAATTGTGCTTTTCAGAAGCCAATTGACTCCTAACGGCCCGATTTACACCCCGGTTTTTCGACGCCAATTAGCCAGGGGTGATAATGTATAATAGGAGCAACATGGCACAAAAGCGGATTTTTTCTGGGATTAAACCAACGGGGAGATTGCACTTGGGCAATTATATTGGCGCTATTAAGCAGTGGGTAGCTATGCAGAATGAGGGAGAGTGTTTTTTCTGCATTGTTGATCTTCATGCCATTACTGTTCCCCAAGAGCCAAAAATCCTGAAAGAAAAGATTAGAGAATTGGCGGCTCTTTATTTGGCTTGCGGCATCGATCCCGAGAAGTCAGTCATTTTTGTTCAATCGCACAATCTTGATCACCCGGCTTTGGCCTGGATTTTAGATTGCGTCGCTTCGATGGGCCAGTTAGGACGAATGACCCAGTACAAATCGAAGAGCGAAGAGCTGAAAGGTAAAGTGAGCGTTGGTTTATTTAATTATCCAGTTCTAATGGCTGCTGACATTTTACTTTATCAGACTGATTTGGTGCCGGTAGGTGAAGATCAAATCCAGCATGTGGAATTAACTCGAGATTTGGCTGAGCGTTTTAATCACCGTTTTGGTCAAATTTTTAAAATTCCTGAGCATCGAATTTTTAAAATTGGTGCTCGGGTAATGTCGCTTCAGCATCCAGAAAAAAAGATGAGCAAGTCAGATGATGATCCCAACGGCACTATTGATTTACTCGATCAGCCAGATGAGATTAGACGCAAGATAAAAGTTGCCGTGACTGATTCGGGCCGAGAGATTCTTTTTCGTGAAGATAAGCCGGCGATCAGTAATTTATTAACTATTTATTCTCATTTGTCAGGGAAGTCAGTTGAAGAGCTGGAAAAAAAATACCAGGGTAAAGGCTATCGAGAATTTAAAGATGATTTAGCAGAAGTGGTGGTTGAGTTTTTGCGGCCGATTCAGCAGCGTTATACTCAAATTCGTCAAGAAAAGAAATATTTGGACCAAGTTTTAGCGACAGGATTGAAGAAAGCGCAGGCGATTTCTCGGAGAACGATGAATCAAGTTTATCAAGCAGTGGGATTGGGCTAAGACAAGGGGTGGTTAGATTTTGAATCTCTTCTCTTTGGTTAATTCTTGAACTCGTTGTTTTGTTGAAATAATTAGACTTTCTAACACGCGCATCTGGTTGTCAAAATGCTCATCGTGCCACCACCTCCCTGGCGATTGTTTTTTTAATTCATTGTATCTTTTTTGGTATTCCTTGAGCTTTTTCTGCCAGAATTTGAGCTTATCTTGTCGAGTAGCGGGAGTTTTTATGTCAGCCATACCAGAATTGTATCATACTGCTTGTGTTAGAATTGAGGAGAGATGCTTTGGGTTAATTTTAAGATTTACAAAGAGGCCTTTGGTGATCGGGCAATTAAATTGGCTGAGAGTTGTCGTCGGGTAAGCGAGAAAGCGGGTATTAAGATTATTCCGGTGGTTTCAGCTTTGGATTTGTGGCGGGTCAAAAAAGAAGTGGGCGGCGAAGTTTGGCTTCAAAATTTAGATCTTTTTTTCGAAGGTGCTCATACCGGCTGGGTTTCTCCGTTAGCCGCGATTCTTGCTGGCGCTGATGGTGCTCTTTTAAATCATTCTGAGCATAAGATTCCGCCAGGAAAAATTCGCCAAATAATTGCTTATTTAAAGAAGGATAAATGGCGCAATCACTGGTTGAATGAGTTTAGAAAAGTAGGGCTAATTCCTCCAAAAAATGAACAAATGTTAAATGACCAAATGAAAAATTTTCCTCTAATGGTTTGTGTTAAAACCAAAGGACAAATTGAGCGTTGGTTAAAAAAACTTCGTCCTCGACCAGAATTTGTTGCCTATGAACCACCGGAATTGATTGGGGGTGAGATCTCGGTTTCTCAAGCTCAACCTCAAGTAATTGAAAGAATCGTTAAACTCTTACCTCGCTATCAGGTGGTTGTTGGTGCTGGTATCAAAACCGCTGATGATGTTCGCCGAGCCCTAACTTTAGGAGCTAAAGGAGTTCTGGTTAGCTCCGCAGTAGTAAAAGCAGAAGATCCGGAGAGGAAGCTTTTGGAATTGGTGGAAGGCGTGAAGAGTTAAAAATTAAAAATTAAGAATTAAGAATTGAGTTAAAAATTAAGAATTCTTAAAGAAATTTTATGGGAGAAAACTCCTTTAAAGAATTACTGTTAAAGCGAAGTTATAAGTTCTCCCTTGAGGTTATTAAAATTTCTAGTGATTTAAAGAAAGGACAATGGTTTTCACTAGGCGACCAATTATTGCGTTCAGCTACTAGTATTGGTGCTAACATTGCCGAGGCTCAGGGATCTTCCTCAAGGAGAGAGTTCAAAACTTTTCTCCATCATGCTTTTAAAAGTTCTTGGGAGGCTAGATACTGGTTAGGTCTAATTAGGGATTCAAAACTAATATCCTCAAAAAGAGTGGACCCGCTTTTAAAAGAATGTCAGGAGTTGAGTAAAATTTTATCGTCAATTTTAATTTCCCTAAAAGGAAAGAAAATTCTTAACTCTTAATTAAATTCTCAATTATTAATTATTAATTCTTAATTCTTAATTAAAATGTTTTTATCTGATACTAATAGCGATTTTTTCAAAAATAAGCGGGTTTTGGTTCGAATTGATTGCGATGTAGATTTGCGCCCAAAAAATGGTCGACTGGTAGTCGATGAAGATTTTCGCCTCCGATCAGTCCTGCCTACAATCCATTTTCTAGAAGAAGTCGGAGCAAAGGGAATTATTCTTATTGGTCATCTTGGTCGACCAGGAGGAAAAGTGGTCTCTGAATTAAGTCTCCAACCAATAGCTGATTGGTTTAGCCAAAAATTGGCAACCAAAGTTCCCCTATTCTCTCTTCGCAGTTCATCATTCTCAACTCAAAATTCAATCATTCTTTTGGAAAATCTCCGTTTTGATTCAGGCGAAGAAAATAATGCTCCAGGGTTTGCTCGTAGATTGGCTGCTCTGGCCGATATTTATGTTAATGATGCTTTTGCTGTTTCCCACCGCCGTCACGCCTCGATTGTTGACTTGCCTAAACTATTGCCCTCATTTTTAGGTCTGCGCTTCGAAGCTGAGGTAAAGACTTTATCTTGGATTAAAAAGAAGGCTCACCGACCAATCGTTTTTGTTCTTGGGGGTAGTAAGTCGGGGAAGTTAGACTATATTCCTTTTCTGGCTAGTTGGGCTGATTGTCTACTAGTTGGAGGTAAGTTGCCATTGTTAATCAAAAGTCAAAAGTCAAAAGTCAAAAGTCAAAATTACAACGCAAAAGTTAAAATTGGGCATTTAAGAAAAAACAATAGAGATATTTCTGCGACTACAATTGAACAATTCAAGAAAATAATTGCCCAGGCAAAAACCATTATTTGGGCAGGGCCAATGGGGGTTTATGAGGAGGAGGAAAATCAGCGAGGCACTTTGGAAATTGGTCAAGCGATTGCTGGGGCTGAGGCGTTTAAACTTGCTGGCGGCGGCGACACCCACCGGGTTTTGAGTTGGTTTAATCTTTGGGAAAATTTTGATTTCGTCAGCGTTGGCGGCGGGGCGATGCTCCAATTTCTCCGCGACGAGACTTTGCCGGGAATGGGGCGGGCGAAAATCGACAACGAAGATTAGTGGTTTTTGGATAATTGATAGAATGATTCAGATTTTTAATAGTTGGCAATTTAATATTTTTGCTGCTTTAGTTTTGTCTCTTGGATTTAATCAGGGATATAAATTAGTTGCTGGCAAGAGCAGTGACGATGGGGCATTAACAATTATCCTTCAACTGATTGCTGGCTTGAGTGTTCTCGTCTTAGCTCCACTTTTTAAATTTACTTTTGCTCGCGAGCCCAAAGTCTATTTATTGTTCCTTTTGGCAGTTTGTTTTTATACCATTAACGATCGGCTACAGACTACGATTAGAAAGCATCTTGAGGTTTCGGTGGTAATGATTCTTAGTCAATTGTTTAATGTCTTTGTGGTCGTTATCGGCCTACTTATTTTTCGAGAACCATTAGTTTGGCTCCGCCTTTTAGGAGCAGGTTTGATTCTTGGAGCTAATGTCTATTTGTTTTATCAGCGAGGCCAATTCGATTTCAATCGTTATTTTGTTTTCGCTATTATTGCCAATTTAGCTTTGGCAATTGCTGTTTCGACTGATATCGGTCTTTCACGGTTATTTAATTTACCTCTCTATATTGCTGTCACTCTAATTTTTCCTCCCGTACTGATTAAATTGAGTGAGCGAATTCCCCTAAAGGATATCTGGCAAGAATATCAACGGGCTAATAAAAAGTGGCTCTGTTTTACCGCTGTTTCTTGGGGGTTGATGATTTTTTTCTTTCTTCGGGCTTTTCTTTTTGGACCAATCACCCTCTTAGTTCCACTTTGGTCGACTTCGGTTTTACTTAATGTTTTAGTGGCTTTTCTCTGGTTTCGAGAAAGAGACGAATTAAGAAAAAAGATTATAGCCGCATTGATGGTGATGGGAGGTATTTATTTAACGATTGCCTCTTAGGTTGAACTAACTTCTAAAAGTCGTGCTTTGTTTGGGAAAGTTTGTTTTTTATTTTGCCGTTCGCGAAAAGGCCGACGCTTCGGCCCTAAGCGAACAAAAAACAAGCTTTTCCGTCAGGAATACCCCGGCCTGCCGGGGTAGTTTATTAGTTTCGCAAATTACGATAAAAGTGAGATTCAAGACACCTAAAATGAATGATTGGATCTAATGATTCGAATCATTAGACTTTAATATATTAATATATTAAATCATTAAAGTGGATGAGAGTGGATTTTTTTAAAATTAAACTAGATTTTTAATTCAGCGGTGAGATTTTGCCAGTGCTTTAAGGAGATAATTTTGCCTTCGGGAGAAAAAATAATGGTAACGGCATCGATTCTTAGATTTTGATAGTCTGGTTGCTTTTTGACCAAATATACTTGGGCCATTCTTTTCACTTGAATAATTTTGCGCCGACTAATGGCCCATTCGGCTTGGCCAAAATCTTCTGACCCAATTCTGGCCTTGACTTCAATGAAAACAAGAACATTGTCTTTTTTAACAATCAAATCAATTTCCCCAAACCGAGTCCGAAAATTGCGCTCAATGATTTGATAACCATGTTTTTTTAAGTATTTGGCTGTGGTTTGCTCTCCTTCTTGACCAAGAGCTTTAGCCTGATTCATCCTAAAACAACTATAACACATGCTTTGGTTTTAAAATTGGGTAAATCAGCCTGATTGTATTAAAATTATTACGAGACCATTTGAAAAAATTGGGAGGAAGTGATGGTGAAGTTAAAACAAGTAACCAAAGTTTTACTTAAACCAACGATTCCTTTCAGCTTTGATGCTACTTTTCACAAACCAGATCATTTTACCTCTGGCGATAATGAGTGGCAACCAGGAGTTCGCTGGCAGACTTGGTATTGGCGAGGAAAACAGCTGGGGTTGAAATTTATCAATCGGGGCAAATTGGATCAACCGGAAATTGTTGTGGAAATATATTTTCATCGTCGCCTCAGCCAATCTTTTATTGATTCGCTGATCCAAGAGATTCGATATCGGTTTAATCTTGATTTGGATTTAACAGAATTTTACTCTCAATTCAGAGACGATCAGATTTTGGGCCCAATAATTGAGCGTTGGCGAGGAATGAGACCGGGTCATCCCAGTTCGCTCTATGAGTATTTAATCATTGGCATTGTTCTTCAGAATGCCACGGTGAGACGCTCGGTGCAAATGTTTCAGGCTTTGCTGGAAAATTATGGTCGCTTACTTGAATTTGATGACAAAAAACTTTGGTGTTTTTGGCCGCCTGGAGGGTTGGTCGGTATTTCTGAAGAGCAGTTGCGAGCTTTGAAATTGGGTTACCGGGCTAAATTTATTAAAAGAATTGATAATTATTTTGCCCAAGGAAAAATTGACGAGCTTAAATTGCGTCAAAAAGATTTTGATACCCAAAAAGAGGAGTTGCTTAAACTTTACGGTGTTGGCCCAGCTACAGTTTGGTATCTCCTTTTTGATGTTTTTCATCACTGGCATTTTTTTGACCACATTTCTCCCTGGGAGCAAAAGATTTACTCGAAATTGTTTTTCGATCAGGATCCAGAAAATCCGGTTCCGGTGGAGAAGATTTTAAAGTACTTCCAAAGATATGGTCGTTACCAACAATTGGCGGTTCACTATATTTGGGAAGATCTTTGGTGGCGGCGAAAGAACCAGTCAATTCCTTGGCTGGAAAAGCTAATTAGATTATAAGTGAATGCTCGGTTTAATCAATCGTTCTATTATTTTCTTGATAAATAATTTCACTTGACATGATATTATTATACTTCTAAAATAATATTAGAATGCAAAGCATTGTTTCCATTACTAGTCAGGGCCAGGTAACTATTCCTGTTAAAATCAGGCAGGCTTTTGGCATTAAGGGGTCAACGAAAGCAATTATTAAAAAGCAGGGTAACCAAATTGTGATTGAGCCAAAGAAAGATTTTTGGTCTCTGGCTGGCAGTCTAAAATCATCAGTCAAGCTGTCAGACCGACAATTAAAGAAAGCGCGAGAGGCTTTTGCTAAAAAATGGCCAAAAATTTAGTTGGAGAAATTGTTGATACCAACATCTTAATTCGCTATTTGGTTGGTGATGATCCCAAACAGCAATCTCAGGCACAACGCTGGTTCCGTGAAGCAGAAAGAGGAAAAAGAAAATTAGTGATTAAGCCAATAGTGGTCGCTGAAACCTGTTTTGTTCTAGAGTCATTTTACCAAAAGAAAAGAGGGGAAATTGCTGATGCCTTTGAGGTGATTTTGTCTCAGAAGTGGTTATTGGTGGAAGAGCGTAAGGTTTTGTTGAAATTATTTTTTTGGTATTGCCAGGGCCTCCATTTTGTTGATAGCTACTTGATTTCCTGGGCACAGGAAAATAAAGCCTCAGTTTTGTCATTTGATCAAAAAGTGAAGAAAAAGTTTAGAGCCCCGGGAATATTGAAGAACAAAATTACCATTGCTCCTGATTTTGATCAAGAAGATGAGTAAAAAAGTTTCTTTGATTGTTGTTGCCTGGAATAATCTTGCTTATACCAAGCTGTTTTTATGGTCGATCAGGAGCTGGACCCGCTGGCCCTACCAGCTGATTTTTGTTGACAACGGCTCGACTGATGGCACCAGAGAATATTTAAGTCAACAAGAGGATGTTAAATTAATCGTTAATAAAACTAATCGAGGTTATTCAGCGGCTGTTAATCAGGCAATCGAGCAAGTTAAGACTGATTACTTTTGTCTGTTGAATAATGATTTGGTGGTTTCTCCTTCTTGGCTAACCGATTTGATGGAATTTTTTCTTAAGCACCCCAAAATCGGTCAATTAACCTGTAATTCAAACGGTATTATTGATGCCAAAACACCGCTGGGTCATGTTAGTTTTGCCAGTTGGATGAATTTTAAAAAGGAACATTCTCGGTTTTCGGCCAAAAGACTTTGGCAGGATTATTACGGGAATTGGGAGGAATTTATTGCAACTAATAAGAAGAAAAACCGGAGAAATGTTGATTTTTTAAAAGCGCCACCTCAATTTTTAGGAGGGTGGTGCCTGTTAATGAGAAAGAGTATTTTGGAAAAAATTGGTCCTTGGCTTTATGATCCGCGCTTTAAAATTGCTTACTGGGAAGATGTTGATCTATCTTGGCGGGTGGGTTTGGCCGGTTACCAGCTGGCGGTTTTGCGCTCAGTTTTTATTCATCATTTTGTTAATACTTCGGCTGTTAATTTAAGCAAGAGATATCGTTGGATTGAATGGGAAAATAGAAATCGGTTTTTTGACAAATGGAACGATTATTTGACTTCTTATGTTAAAAAGAAAACAGGAGGAGACCAGAAAAAGATTCGCAATTTGATTTATGCTCAATATGTCATCAAAAGATTTCGCGACTATTTAGGCGAGAAGGCGATGGGGAATTTAGTAAAATAAGGTGAAATGAAGAAAATGAAACCAAATATTTTCATCATCCACGGCGCTTATGGCCATCCGGAAGAAAATTAGGCAAAACTGGCGCCGGTCATTTCAATGAAAAGGCTGGTTATACGAAATTTCCTCTGTTATTGGAAAAAATTCTAGCTGAACTGAAAGAATAGAGGCTTTTTGGAAAAATTACTAGGAAGTCTTTAGCTTCTTGTCAATTGATTCGATTGTTTTTTAAGATACTTGGCATTGGCTTAGAGGTGGTATAATTTTAAAGTGAAGATTATCTCTTGGAATGTTAATGGCCTGCGGGCGGTTTATCGGAGAGGGTTTTTAGGTTGGTTGAGAAAAGAAAGCCCCGATATTCTTTGTCTTCAAGAAGTTAAAGCCGACCAAAATCAGTTGCCTTGGGATTTAACTTTTGTTGCCGACTATCAGTTCTATCTTAACTCAGCGCAAAAAAGTGGTTACAGTGGAGTGGCGGTTTACAGCCGAATTAAGCCCAAGAAAATCGAGGGCAAAATCGGGTTAGGAAGATTCGACCAAGAGGGACGGGTTTTGATTCTTTATTTTGACCAATTTATTCTTTTTAATCTTTACTTACCTCACGGCGGTCGGCAAAAAGAGAATTTAGCTTACAAACTTGAGGCCTATTCTTTTCTATTGAAAAGGATAAGCAGTTTTAGTCAGCCGTTGATTTTAGCCGGCGATTTTAATGTGGCGCATCAAGAAATTGATTTGGTGCGGCCAAAAGAAAATCAAAACAACATTATGTTTACTCCAGAAGAGAGGGAGCAAATCGACCGATTAATAGATTTAGGATTGATTGATAGCTTTCGCCACCTTTATCCTGATAAAACTGGTGTTTATAGTTGGTGGCCTTATGGTTTTGATGCTCGAGAAAGAAATTTGGGTTGGCGGATTGATTATATTTTTATTTCTGGCAGCTTAAGTTCTAAACTAAGAGCTGCTTTTATTCAAAAAGAAGTTGATTTTTCTGATCACGCACCGATTGGCATCGAAATTAAGGGCATTTAAATAGTTTAGTAATTTTCTGATTTCAGCTGGTAGAAGGCACGAGGATGGTTGCAGGAGGGACATTTTTCTGGTGGTTCGGTGCCAAAATGAACATAACCACATTCGCGGCAGACCCACCAAACCGCCTTTTCTCGCTCGAACACTCGACCAGCTCTAATATTATCCAGTAGTTTTTGATAACGCTCCTCATGATGTTTTTCGGCGACGGCAATGGCCCGCAGTCTTTTGGCAATTTCAGGATAACCCTCTTTTTCGGCTACATCAGCGAATTTGGGATACATCTGAGTGTGTTCATGGTTTTCACCAGCGAGAGCAGCTTGAAGGTTTTCTTCAGTAGTGCCCAGGATCAGGGGGACGACTATTTCAACTTTAATTTCCTCCATTGGTTTACCACTTTCTTTCTTTAGTTCCTGAATATGCTCAAACAATCTTTTGGCGTGCTCTTTTTCTTGTTCGGCAGTGAGGGCGAAAATTTCAGCAATTTGCTCGTAACCCTCTTTTCGAGCTACTGAGGCATAAAAGGAATAGCGACTCCTTGCTTGACTCTCACCAATAAAAGCTTTAACTAAGTTCTGTAAAGTTTGTTTCATGGCTTCATTGTAGTTGATTAATCAGTATTTTGCAACAAGAAGTCTAGAACATAACAAATATAGTTGATACAGCTTGACAGTGATGTTTGTCGCTTGGTAAATTTTGAGCAGAATGGGTTTTAATGGAAGGCTCGCGCTCCAAAAGAAGGCAAGAAGGTTAAGAAAAGGAGGTCTTTCGTATCGAGAAATCCAAAAGTGGGTTCCGGTAGCTAAAAGCACTCTTAGTCGTTGGTGTAGAGATATTGTACTGAGTCCCACACAATTAGAGAGATTAAGGCAGAAAAAATTGAGTGGGGCTCAGCGTGGTAGAATTATCGGGGCAAGAAAACTTCAGATAAAAAGAATTTTGGAGACTAAGAAAATTATTGAGGAGGCAAAAGAAGAAGTTGGTTTTCTAAGTAAAAGAGACCGTTTTATTGCTGGAATTGCTTTATATCTTGGCGATGGACTAAAAGGTGATCGGGAAGTTGGATTTTCTAATTCTGATCCGAGAATAATAAAATTTATGATGAGTTGGTTTAGGGAGTTTTGTTTAATTCCTGAGGATAAGTTTCGTGGTCAAATTTGGATTCATGACAACCTTGATGAGCTAAAAGCAAGAGAATTTTGGTCAAAATTAACAGGTGTTCCTTTGAAACAGTTTAGAAAGAGTTATATTGCTAAAAATAAACTTAAAAGTCGTAAGATAAGAAAAAATATCCATGAACATGGAGTATTTGCTATCAAGGTTTCAAGCGTAAGGATTCAGAGAAGAATTATTGGTTGGATGAATGCTTTGTTGGAAGGAGCTATGTTATAATTTATGTGTACTTTTACACTCCCCGGTAGCTCAATGGTAGAGCGTCCGCCTGTCAATTAGGCAGCCTCCGATGGAAACATCGGAGAGTGAGCCCCGAATTATCGGGGGAGAAACTGGGTGAATTCAGGGAAGCCTAAGGGCCGAAGCTTCGGCCTATGGTAACCCTGAGCCAAGCCCCGAAGTTTCGGGGAAGGTGCAGAGACTATCCCGAGAGGGAGTAGGCCGATTATTCGGTCGAAGCGCCCAGCACCTAAGCCGTGAAGCATTTCTGAAGATCGCTTCGTGGTATGGTGAAGAGATAGTCCACCCCTCAACGAAAGTTGGGGATCGGTGTAAGCGGAGGGTTGCAGGTTCGAGTCCTGCCCGGGGAGCCAAGTTTGTCTTGCTCGAACCGAGTCATTCTAGGGAGAGGTTTTGCTTGATTGGATAAGTAGAGTTTGATCATCTTTACTTTCTTTTCTTATTTTGAGGTTTTTTCGATTTAATGCCCTCCTCTGATTGCTGATTAGCATGTGGTAGTAGAGTGTAATTGTTGTATATCTTGATGGCTACCTTATATGGCTTCGGGATTCTCTTTGCTTGGATTTGTAAAATTAGTTCTTCCGCTTCAGTCACATGCTCTGTTAAGAAGTTAATTAGGGTTATTCCCTCTTCTGTTAAAGTCATTCAGGCTAATAATGAATAGAGCTGAATTCTTAAGAAACTTTGATCAAACTATAGCTCAACAGGAAATTGCCTCTTTCTTTAGTTAAATAAATTCAGGAGTTCGAGATATTGTGGACGGATACAGATAATTGAAAAAGAGGAAGTTTTTTGCTAAAATACTAGCGTATCTGATTGAGAGATTTTTATAGCTGCTATTTTTAGACTAAAGGAGGTTATTTATGAGTGAGAGGCGAAGAACAAAGCCAATAACACCAATAACAGAAGAGGAGCTTGAGGCGATGGGCCTTACTAGAGAGGGTCGCAGATTTTTTACAGCGTCTGAAGGAGATGTTATAGAATTTTCGCGCCTCAATTTTAAACATGAAGTATTAGCAAGATACGCAACTGATGGATGGTTGCGGTTCTTACAAT
>JALUUX010000012.1 GCA_027021145.1 Candidatus Shapirobacteria bacterium | reverse complement strand
AGAAAGCAGCCCCCACTACTGTTGGTAAGGTAGCCTTTTCTAAATAAGCCTTAATTCGCTGATGGGAAATACGGGGCAACTTAATCCCCAAACGCCATTGAGGCAAAAAGTAGCGCCGCCAATTGAGTAATCCTAAAATAACCAAAAGCCAAGCCCCCAACTTAGCAAAAAAGTGGTGTTGACCAAAAAGCATTAAGCCTGAAAATAATCCCACTCCGATCCCCAAATAAGTTAAATAAATGACTCCAATATAAACTAGGCCCAAGAAAAAAATGTTCTTCAAGCTTCGGCGCAAAGTTAAGAGAAAGGCCAAAAAGAAAATCAGAATCGCAATGGCGCAAGGATGAATTCCATCCAGAAAACCTGTAATCATCACCAGGGGTAGCATGGGCCAATTAGTTGACATCGGCATAAATCTTAACTTCTAATTGAGGGCGAGCGGGATCATTGGTCTTAAGATAAATAATTCGCTCTTGTCGACCCCGGGCTTTGGGACCAGTCATTGCCTGGGTGTCATAAACCACTTTTAAATTCATCTCCTCGCCAGGAGCCAACTCTTTTTTCTCTACCCAAGCTCGGGTACAACCGCAGGAGGTGGCCACTCTTTTAATCACTAATTTTTCTTCTCCTTGATTCATTAGTCTAAAGTTTGTTTCTAGTTTTTGACCGTAATTAACAGCGCCAAAATGAAATGACTTGGGCTTCACCTCAATTCGAGGGGCTTTATTGTTGGGACCAGTCTCCGATCCGGTCGCCTGCCAATAGCCATAACCAATTAAACTCAGAACCAGAACCAGGGCCAGAATTAATCCTTTTTTGGCCATAACCTAATCCACTTGGGTCAATTCGATTTCAACCTTCTTTTTGGAATCAATGGGATCATTGGAAAAAATATAAATCGCTCTGACAGCTGCCCCCCGGAAGTTCTGATGAGTATTAGGATCATAATAAACTTTTAGCTTAGCCTGAGCACCTGGGGGTAAAACTAAGCGCCAATCTTTGATCTTCTCATTGATACCGTGACCGGGCATATTAAATTTCGGCCCCTCTTGACCTTGATAGACTATTGCTGCCGAAGTGCAACCACAAGAAGTTTCTAGTTTTTCGATCACTAAATCACTCTGACCTCGATTTTCTAGCTCAAACTCAGTCGTTACTACCCCTTTCTGCTGACTCACTTGGCCCAAATCACGCTGCTCAGGCTTAATTGCAATTATTGGCCGATCGGCCGGAGCCTGAGCCACTAATTGTTGGCGCAATTCTTTCCGCCGCTGTTCATCAACTAATGAATCAAGACCATAACGCTTGACATAAGCTAAAAGAGCCTTCTTTTCCGAAGCGCCCGCGTTGGCTAAGCCATCCAAAAAGGCTCGGCGCTCAGCCGCCATGGAACAAGTACACTGATCAATTGTCTGATCACAACAAGGACAATCAAACAAAGGATAAATCTCCTGAGCCACTACCGGCGCTATCAACGACGACGATGATGGCCGAAAACGAAGCCAATAAAAAGAACCACCTAAGATTAAGGCCAAAAGAATAACCAGGGCAATCTGCCATTTTAATTTCATCTTAACACCCTCCGACCATTTCCGGGAGAAAATCAGGAAATTCCCGAATAATTAACTCTATTTCTTTATCGCCTTGACGCTGACGCCGCTGAAGCTCAGCCGCCAAAGTCTGTTTGGGAAAAAAGGTCCGGCGCCAGCGATTTAATTCGGCCAAAATTTTATCATCGCTCCATTGGGGCCTATTTTTGATCAAGTAAGCTGCTAGTCCGCGCATCATAATTGAATGGGCGCAACCGCAAGCTGCTTCGCCATCATCTTTAACTAAGGCGTCAACGCCGCAACAATAGCGACAAGCAGTTTGCTTGCCAATCCGAATATAGCGCTCTTTATCTTTACCCACTAAAATAATTTTCTTGCCTTCTTGGCCAAAAGTAGGCCCAAAAACTCTTACTTTATTAATTGCCTCCTGAACCCGGTCAAAAGAAATGCCTAATTCTGAACCATAATCTTCTGGTACCCCCTGAGGAATAAAATCAGTTTTAATTTGTTTAAATTTAAGATAGGCCTGGGCCTCCAAAGGACAACCTCTTGATGCGGAAAAAGACCTCTTGATTTGAGAGAGAACAAAACCAATCCCCAATCCCACTAAGAGAGTAACAAAAGGTAAAACCCAAACCTTTCGCTTAATTTTTCTTCGTCCCATTACCCCTTCCTTTCAAATTAACGATTAAAAAGATCGGTAACGCGCAAGATTTCCTCGATGGCCTGATTTCTCTTTTTCTGATTAGAAGAGGTCATTATTGCCTGAAAACAACTTTTTAAGTGATTTTCCATCAATCGCTGGTGAGCTGAGCGCAATAAACCCATTACCGCTAGATTTTGCTGCATAATATCAATACAATAGGCATCTTCTTCAACCATCTTAATAATCTTAGCCAAAAGACTGCGCGCTTTTTTAAAACTAACGACGGTGCTTTGCTTCAACTCTTGATGTTTTGACTTCTTCATTGTTATTACCCCTACCCTAGGTATAGGTGTAAATATAGTATCATCCTCGGCCCCAGACTTGTCAAGAGGCAATTTGATCTAAGTGATAAGATAGAAGCAATGATGACTCAGCGACGCCAAGAGCGGATTCGCACCGTAGTTAGCCAACGTCAACGTGACTTGATCGTAGTTCTAGAAGATCTTCATGATCCTCATAACGCTGAGGCCATTTTCCGCAGTTGCGATGCCTTTGGTGTCCAGCAAGTCTGGCTTATTTTTGATCAGGAAAAACCTTTTTCCCCTAAAAAAATTGGCAAGGCCAGTTCTGCCTCGGCTAACAAATGGCTTGACTTTACCATCTTCTCTTCGACTAAAACCGCTCTAACAAAACTTAAGCGAGCTGGTTTTGAGTTGTTAGCAACGGTAATTGACGCCCGCGGAGAAAGCATTTTTCAGGCTCAACTAACTCAAGAAGAAAAGCTGGCCTTGCTAGTTGGTAACGAATACCGCGGCTTATCTCCTGTTGCCCAAGAACTGGCCGATCGATTAATCACTATTCCGATGAGAGGCATGGTTCAAAGCCTCAATGTCTCGGTAGCCACGGCCATTTTTCTTTTCGAAATTACTCGCCAACGAGGAAAAACCGGCAAGAATTGGTCTCTTTCTCCAGAAGATCAGGTAAAATTAGTGGCTGATTTTAGTCAGCGCTAATTGAACTCGCTTCAGTCTCAAGGCATTAATCACCACAATTACCGAAGACAAAGACATTAAAAAGGCACCCAGGCCTGGTGAAAGGAAAAAGCCCCAAGGAGCCAACAAACCAGCCGCCGCCGGCAAGGCGACAGCATTATAACCCACGGCCCAGAAAAGATTTTCAATCATTTTCCGATAAGTCTTGCGACCAAGAATAATCAGACGAACAATATCCTGAGGATTGCTCCGAGTCAAAACAATATCGCCCGCCTCGACAGCCACATCAGTTCCTGCTCCAATAGCCACCCCAATATCAGCTTGGGTTAAAGCCGGAGCGTCATTAACCCCATCGCCTACCATCATTACCACCGCCCCCTGATCTTGAAGCTGCTTTACATAGCGATATTTATCAGCCGGCAAAACATTGGCAAAATAGGTATCAACGCCCAACTTTTGGGCTACCGCGGCCGCAACCCCCTCATGGTCGCCAGTAAGCATGGCGACTTTAACCCCCAATTGATGAAGTTGAGTTATTGCCTGCTTCGACTCCGGCCGCAACTGATCCTCCAATAGAAAGGCGGCCAAAATTTCTTTCTCTGATGCTAGATAAATCACGGTCCGACCCTCAGGAGAAAAGGAATCGCTAATTTTCTCAGCCGCCAATTGCCATAGGCCCCGCTCCTCCATTAGGGCTTGATTACCCAATAAATAGGCTCGACGACTAATTTTGGCCTCAATTCCCTTACCCGCAAGATCGGCAAAGTGGCTCACTGACAAAAGCTTCAGTTTTCTTTTTTGAGCTGCTTGGACCACTGCTTGGGCTAAAGGATGAGCCGAGTGAGCTTCTAAAGAGGCCGCTAATTGAAGCAAACGCTCTTTTTTAATCTGGGCCAAAGGGATAATGCCTGTCAGGGCAAACTGACCTTGAGTCAAGGTTCCCGTTTTATCCATAATGACATAATTTACCGCCCGAATTCGCTCTAATTTACTCATATCTTTGATAAACAAACCATTTTTGGCCGCCAAGGTAGTGGTAATCGTTGTTACCGTGGGAATGGC
>JALUUX010000011.1 GCA_027021145.1 Candidatus Shapirobacteria bacterium | reverse complement strand
TCAATCGACACCGTTATTTGGGCCAATAAAATCAGGTCGGTAACCAAAATTAAGCCTGGTGATCGGCTAAAGATTCCGCCCGTGACCGGCATTATCCACAAAGTCCAGCGCGGCGAAACAGTCTATTCAATTGCTAAAAAATATCAGGCTAACCCCCAAGCTATTGTTGACTTTCCCTTTAATACTTTTGCTGACGATGAGACTTTTGCTCTAGCCGTGGGCCAGATTTTAATCGTTCCTGATGGAGTCATGCCCAAAGCCAAACCCCGGGCGCCTCAATATCTGGCTCAGCGTCAGGTTAGTGTCGGGGGTCAAGGCCAGTTTATCTGGCCCACTTCAGGTCGGATCACGCAACGCTACTCTTGGTATCACCGAGCAGTTGATATTGCCAATCGAAGCGCGCCACCAATTGTTGCTGCCGCCGCCGGTCGGGTGGTGACTGTAATCTATTCACGCGTTGGTTATGGCTATCATGTTGTCATTGATCACGGCAATGGCTATCAAACCCTTTATGCCCATATGTCTCAAATATATGTTAAAAAGGGACAAATAGTTAGTGCTGGTCAAAGTATTGGTCAAATGGGTTCTACCGGCCGCTCGACTGGTACCCATCTCCATTTTGAGATTATTAAAAAAGGTGTTAAACTGAATCCACTCTCATTATTAAAATAATAGAACCAAAATCCTGGCCGATCGGCACCAATTTTTGAATTCAAAATTTACTGCCGATCGGCAGCAATTTTTGTCATCGGCTATAATTAATTATCATGATTAGTCTTTTCTTGATCATTACCACCATTTTTCCCTTATTTTTCTCCCCTTTTTTATCAGATTCTCTGATGATGGCGAAATTATTTTTCTTGGCTTTTGCCCTAGGGTCGATTTTGCTGATCGCTGCCCTGCGTCGCTGGCGGCCGCGCGCCCTCAATTATTCGTTAACTCCGCTTGACCTGACCTTATTGTTATTTCTTGCCACTGCCTGGCTTTCTTGGTTTTTCTTGCCAGTTGGGGCGCGCGTCCGCTCCTTGCTTCAACCCGGGGGAGTGGGCAGCTTAACCTTATTAAGCTTGTTTTATTTTAGTTTGACCCAACTAAACGGCAGGCAACGGGCTAATTGGTTTTTGGCCGGGCTTATTGGTGCCGGTGTGGTGGCAAGTCTAATTACCGTCGCCCTGTTTCTTTTACCCAGTTCTTTTTTTCCTTGGGGAATAATTAGCGATCAGCGTTGGTCGCCCCTAGGCTCTTCTTTTATTTTATGGCAGTTTTTGTTGCCCTTGGTGGTTTGGCTTTTGGTTTACTCTTGGCGACGCCTAAACCAGCTGCGCTGGCGCCAGTTAAGTTTAATTTTAACCAGCCTATTGATAATGGCCGTGGCTCTAGGATTAAGTGGCTATCAGAATTGGCGTCAACGACCAGTGATTTTAGACTGGTTCTCTTCGTGGGCGATTGCCGTGGAGAGTTTTAAGCGCCAGCCGTTTTTGGGGGTAGGACCAGCTAATTTTAATCTCGCTTTTGATCGCTATCGGCCGCCCGAGTTCAATCGCTCCGACTACT
Source organism: Candidatus Shapirobacteria bacterium (assembly GCA_027021145.1). Classification (GTDB taxonomy): domain Bacteria; phylum Patescibacteriota; class Microgenomatia; order UBA12405; family JAHJSD01; genus JALUUX01. The sequence goes on along the minus strand of JALUUX010000011.1, from coordinate 2,794 downwards.
GGCACTTGCGCTTTGTTGCCCCTCATTCCTGGTGGCTTCAGGTTTGGACCGAATTAGGTTTAGTGGGTTTAGCCTTATTGCTTTTGGTTTTTCTTCATGGTTGGCGGGGAGCGCGCTCACAGTCGGCTGAACTTCACTGGTTCTTTTTGGCGGCCTGGTTGGTGCCGTTAATTTTTCCTGGCAATTTAGTTAGTTTATTGGTCGCCTTTTTGGCCTTGGCCTTAGTTCGCGGCTCAGGAGCCAAAAAGCGTTTTTCTTTAATTATTGGAGAAACTGGTCGTGATTGGGGCGCGGCCGCTGCCGCCAGTCTGACTCTCCTTTTCCTGGTCTTAGGTGGTTATTTGGCCGGGCGAGCCTTGGGGGCCGAAGTCTTGTTTTATCGCGGCCTCAAAGCCACGGCCCAAAACCAAGGCTTAGCTGCCTATCAAAATCAGTTTCAGGCGATCAAGCTGAATCGCTTTTTGATTCGGTTTCGGCTTGCTTTTGCCCGAACCAACCTTGCTTTGGCCAATGGCTTAGCCCAGAAAGGCGATCAGCTCAAAGAAGAGGAAAAACAACAGATTAGTCAGTTAATTAGTCAGGCGATTAATGAGGCTAAGGCAGCGGTCGCTTTAGAACCGAAAAATGTGGTCGCCTGGGAGGCTTTAGCCCAAATTTACCGCCAATTAATTCCGGTCGCTCAAGGAGCCGATCAATGGGCCACGGTTACTTATCAGCAGGCAATTACCCTTGATCCCTTAAATCCGCGCTTGCGGGTGGATTACGGCGCTTTATTGCTCTCGCTAGGTCAACCCGAGGAGGCGGCCAAGCAATTTGAGTTAGCCGTCAACCTGAAATCAGATTATGCCAATGCTTGGTATCATTGGGCTTGGGCCTTAAAACAGCAGGGCAAACTAGAGGAAGCGATTCAGCGATTGCAACAGGCAGCTAATCTGTTGATGCCAGAGAGCGCTGATTATCAAAAAGTGAATCAAGAATTGACTCAATGGCAACAGGAGTTGACTAGCAATCAAGCAGCTCCAGAGTCAACTCCTTCGGCCCAACCTAGTCCTACTCCAGGCCTAAAGGAACCAATCGAATTACCCCAAGAAGCGGCTCCACCAGTGGAGAATCAACCAACAATTACTCCTTGACAAGCAATAATAGTTTCTTCAATAATAGTTTTAGAATGACAGAGCGCCAGTTTATTAGTGCTTTATTTTTTTTAGGAGCCACAGTTATTTGCTTACCGATTGTTGCTCTTAAGGCTTTTTATCTTCAGCAAGAGCGAGAGGCCCAGCAAGCTACCAGGAGGATTTTGAGGGTGAGAAAGATTGCTTGGGTTAGGGGAGAAACAGGTCAAGTTTTGGGTACCAGCAGTAGTAAGCCTCAGCTTTATCCCTGGAGCCAAAATGGGCCGAAAGTGTTGCGTCGAGGGGGGTGGGGCTCGGGAGCAAGCTATGTTATTTGTAATGGTGATTACTGTTGGGTTAATTATTTTGATGAAAGCAAGAGTGATTGGGTTTGGCTGGATGATGGCAAGCCTCATCGATTGTCTCAGAGTCGCTGGTGGGTTGGTGATAAAGGCAAGGTTAAACCTTATCGGGGAGTAGTTCACATGGAAACAGGGGATAAGAATTATCAGCAGTTTTGGCCTTGGACTGAAGGAGGGCCAACTAGTGCCTGGGTTTCTCCTTCTAATATCATGAGTATCTGTAATCGAGAGATTTGTTGGATGAGAGAAAAGACTGAAAGTGGGCCAGGACCATGGTTTAATGGCGGCGAACCAGTTCGTCTTTCAACTGACGAGTATTGGGTGGGTCCAAAGGCAAAAGTCGAGCCTTATCAGGGAAAAATGTGGTGGGATAATGGTGAGGAAACTACGGTAAATAATTTTTATCCCTGGACTAAAGGAGGACCAACAGCGGCTTGGACCAGTCCAGGCAAAAACGGTCAAGCCTTAGCCAGTATTTGTAATCGGGAAATTTGTTGGATTTGGAATTATCAGACTAAATCTTGGGGGGCGCCAGGACGACTCTCTGATTCCGAATGGTGGAATGGGAGCAAGGGCAAGGTTAAAGATTATTATGGTATTTATCCCTGGACTTTGGGAGGACCAACCGGAGGAACCAGGTGGCGAGAAGATGTAATTGCCGTCTTCAATGGCAGTGTTTATTGGCTTTGGGATATAACCAATCAACAATGGATGGATAATGGTCGAGCCTATGTTTATCGCGATCCCAATATCAAGCCAGTGACGGTTGATTGTCTCCAGGCATTCGATTGCAACGATAATAATACTTGTACTCAGGATGTTTGCAGTAATTGGTCTTGCGTTAATCCTAAAAAGAAGGCGGGTACTTCCTGTGGTCAGAATAAAATTTGCAATCAGCAAGGCCAATGTGTCGTCAAGTCTACGCCAACACCAGAACCTGAATGTCAAGAGCATGGTGATTGCGATGATGGCAATGTTTGCACCGAAGATCTTTGTCGCCAGGGTAAATGTATTTTCCAACCCGCTAGTGGCATCAGTTGCGGCCAGGGCATGGTTTGTCAGCAAGGAACTTGCGTTGCTCAAGCGACTAATACTCCCACTCCAAGACCAACTAATACACCAACACCAACGCCAAGGCCGACGATAGGAGAAGGGGGAGGCAATGATCAATGTCAAGGGAAGCCGCGCGTAGATATTAATTGTGACGGAGAGGTTAACTTGTTAGATTTTGAGCTTTGGCGGCAGCGCTATATGGAAACTTTATCTCAATAAAAGTTTATCTTGATGTGTTATTATGTTATTATTAAGTTATCAAATTAA
>JALUUX010000010.1 GCA_027021145.1 Candidatus Shapirobacteria bacterium | reverse complement strand
CTGGAAAACAAACATCTCACTCACTTTTCCTCGGTCGTCCCTGAGTCTTAGAGGGGAAAAATTATTGATCAGAAAATGGCGCAAACCAGAATCTAGAAAATAGACCTTAGGTCTTTTTCTCAGTTCAGAACTTAAACTGCGGCGGTAAGGAAAAATTTGACTGATAACAAAAGTCTCTTCCAAAAACTTAAGATACTTTTTCACCAAGAAAAGACTCAGACCACTGTCGTTGCTTAATTGCTGGAAGTTCAAAATATCGCCTGCTTGGGCCGCCAAAAGGCGAAGAAATGTCTGATATCCAGCTAAATCCTCGACTAAAAGTAAACTGCGAATTTCTCTTTGAAGATAGGTGGAAACAATTCCTTCCAGGATTTTCACTTTTTCTTGCTCTTTCTCGGCTTTTATCACCTCAGGATAACCGCCAAAAATTGCCAGCTCCTGCCATAAATTCGCCAGTCGTTTTTCAAAGATAGAAGCTTTGAGCCACTGCTTTTCTTTCCCCTGAATGAAGCGCCAAACATGCTGGCGTTTCTCCCTAAAAACGGGAAGAATCTCCTTGGCTCGCCAACCTAAAAATTCCTCAAAATCCAAAGGGAAAAGACGAAAAAAGAGAATCCGCCCCACCAACCACCGGGCAGTTTCAAAGGTCAGCTCTAACGAAGAGGAGCCGGAAATAAAAATTTTTGCTTGGGGGAAAAGGTCATAAATTAGCTTTAGTTTCCGCCCTCCCTCTTTTAGATAATGAAACTCGTCAAAGAAAAAATAAACTCGCCCCTTGCTTAGCCTGGCGCGAATAAATTCCTTTGGATCCTGGGCAAATTCCTCCTGAAGCAAAGGATCCTCAAAATTAAAATAAAAGATTTTTTCTCTTAAGATGTGTTTTTTCTCTACCAGATAGTCAATGATCATCTTCATCAGGGTCGTTTTTCCTACTTGGCGAGGGCCAACGAGGGCAAAGATCTCTTTTCGCTCAAGCAAGTCGATTATCTGGGAGAAAAGTTTGCGTTTTATTAACTGATTTTTCATTTTTGCCTGATCAAAATTGAATCTATTTATATTTTAATCAGGCTATTTCTTTTGTCAAGAGGGTTTTTTATTTGGTCATTCTGAAGCTAAAGAAAGACCACTAGGCGGCATTACCAAAATCTTGGCCGATCGGCCAGGATTTTTGAATACAAATTTTGTGTCGTAGTCGGCAGGAAATCTGGTTAGTTTACCAGGAATAGATCTCGTCCTCCTTGAACCAAAGCTGGCGCTCGAGTTTAGCCTCCTCTACTGTCCCCGAGGCATGAATCAGGTTGCGCACTGATCGCTTTTCCGAATTAGAGGTAAAGGGCGAATCAACGGCAAAATCACCCCGAATTGTTCCTGGCGGAGCCGATTGAGGATAAGTCGGTCCAACAATCTTGCGCCCTATCGCCACCGCATGCGGCCCCTGCCAAATCATGGCTAAAACCGGTCCCTCAGTCAAATAATTAACATTCCACTGCTGAACCAACTTGCCAATCTCCTTGGGTTCTTTGGTTCCCAATTCCTCACCGGGATCCTTGCCGTGCTCTTGGTAAAACTTAAGCACCTTGCGACCAACATTCTCGAACCAAGCCTGATCATAACCATAGTGCTTGATTGCCAGTTCTTCTGGTACCACCACTAATTTACAAGCAATCAGTTTGAGGCCCACTTTTTCGAATCGACTGATGATTTCGCCGACTAGGCCTCGCTTAATCCCATCAGGTTTAATAAGAACTACTGTTTCCTCAATCAAGTTATCGGCCATCTTGAAAGTTATTCTACCCACTAAAAAAGATTGGGTCAAGAAGTTTTTTGACCTACTGCAGCCAAATAAAAACTATCACTCTGAAAAAATTCCTGGGCCAACTGGCGCAATTGGTGCAAAGTGGTTTTTTTGATCTGAGCCGCCGCTTCCGCCACAGTTTCAATCCGATCCAAAAGCAACCAACTACTAGCCGTTAATCTAGCCAAGAAACCGGGATTCTCAAGGCGAATAGCGTTGCGACCAAGCCAAAAACTTTTAGCTCGGTCAAGCTCCTCTTGGGTTAAACTTTGACCTAATTGTTTAATTTCTCTTTTAATAATTGCCACTGCTTCTTGCCAATGCTCCTGAGCCACACCTGCCTTGAGAAGGAAAAGACCGGTCTCCTGATAATAATAGTTATCAAAATGGAGATAATAGGCCCAACCCCGTTTTTCCCGAATCTCTTGCCAAAGGCGCGAACTAGTATTGCCTGCCAAAATATTACATAGAAGCAACCACTGATAGCGGCGTTGATCGGCCAGGGGAAAAGTGGGGCGGCCGAGAATCAAATGAACTTGTTGGGTAGCCTGATTATGCCAAACAAACCTCTTCGATTTCGGCTGAAATTCAACCTTCTTTTTGATCACCGGCCAACTCTTTTTTGGAGCCAAATACTCTTTCGCCAAAGAAACAATCCGAGGCCAATCTTTCTTCTTTAAACCACCAGCAACTATAAAAACCATATTTTGGGGAGAAAAAAACTGCTCTTGAAAAGTAAGAAAATCAGTTCTTTTGAGTTGCCTTACTGTTTTTCTAGTCCCCGCTATTTCCCAACCTAAAGGATTGTTGCCCAAAACCGTTTTTAAAAAAATCTCCTCCACCTTAGCCATAGGAAGGTCTTGATACATATTGATCTCTTCAATGATCACTCCTCGTTCTTTCTCTATTTCCTCAGGATTGAGCAATGGGCGAAAAACAATATCAGTCAAAAAATCAAAAGCAAGCTCTAAATGCTCGGGCACTGTTTTCAGCCAATAAACAATTCTCTCTTTAGTGGTGCTTGCGTTATAGCGCGCCCCAATACGGTCCATCTCTTGAGCAATCGCCAGAGGCGTTGGCCGCCTTTTAGTACCCTTAAAAGCCATATGTTCTAAAAAATGAGCCAAGCCACGAATCTTTTTGGTTTCGTATTTAGAGCCAGCCCCAACCCAAAGCTGAACAGAAATTGTCGGCGCGCCGGTAGGGATAAAAGCGAGCCGAAAACCGTTATCTAGAACTTTGGTAAAGTATTCGAACATAGCGTTATTTTAACAGATTAAAATCTAAGACCAAATTTCTGGCCGATCGGCAGAGATTTTTGAATACAAATTTTGTGTCGTAGTCGGCGGGGATTTTGGTCTCAGCGGAGAACAATTACTGCCCGGGCGATTTTTTTGGTTGAGTCTAAAAGCACTGCCACCAATTCGCCAGGATTAATCTCGACCCGCTTAACCGGTCGCCGGCCCTGAAGATAGCGGGTTTGCGGCGTCAATTCAAGGCGGCGCTGGCCCGCTTTGGTAACAATCACCAGCTGGGTTAAACTAAGGCGCTCTACCCGACCAATTAAGGCTCGGCCCTGCCAGCGCCGCCAAAACTCAGGCCCCAAGCCCTCCTCTAAAATTCGGCGCAAGGGTCGGGGCAGTTGCTGGGGTGGGAAGCAGAACTGACTTTTCTTCAAGCGCCACTGACCGAGGGCATAACCCGCCCCAAATAAACCGGCCAGAACCAGAACAGCCACTAAACCGGCCACCAATCCCCAGCGAAACTCCCGTCCTCGAATAACCACCTTCTTAGTTTTTTGGGTCTCTTTAATTTTCTTGGCCATAATCCCCCTTTTGACCAGCACCAATTAATAACTCGATTAACCAAAAACTCACTAAGACCAAAACCAAATTCTCCCAAGGCAAGAGGTTAAGGGCCACCCTCCAACCAGTCAAAGAAAGATAAAGGTTGGGGGTCATCAAAGTCCAGAAAAAGCCATTAGCTTGGAGGTCTCCTGCTAGCCAAAATAGAAAGATAGCGGCCAACAAACCCAGGCCCAGTCCCAAAGCCAGCCGAACACCAGCCCAAAACTTCAACCAGCGCTGCCGCCGCTCAATTCGCTGCCAAACCAAGCCGACAAACTGCCGGCCCAACTCCTTCTCCGGTTGCCAAAATTGAAGCTTGAAATAACTTTTCACTTTTAACTAAACTTTTAACTATTAACTTTTAACTATTAACTTTAATTTTTCTTTCCCTCGCCTAATCCAGCTTTTAACCGTATTAATTGAAACGCCCATAATTTGGGCAATCTCTCGATAACGATAGCCCTCAAAATAATAGAGCGAGAGGGCGGCCCGATAATTTTTGGGCAACTGCCTTACTGCCTGCCGCACTTCTTCTTTTTCTGCCTCTTGCTCAACTGAATCCCCCTGAGTCGCTGTTGACCAAATTTCTCCCCCCACCTCCAGTTGATCTAGTCGCACCATTCGCTTCCAGCGGCGCCAACGATCAAGGCAATAATTGGTGGCAATCCGATAAAGCCAGGGTAAGACCGGACGCCGATGATCAAATTGATCCAAAT
>JALUUX010000009.1 GCA_027021145.1 Candidatus Shapirobacteria bacterium | reverse complement strand
ATGTTAGAAAAAGAGGGGATTGGCGCTTAAGGGGTTAATTTTGTGATGGAGGAATATGACTGACTCAGCTAACAATAAAGCTCAAACCCAGAAACTACAGGCAGTCAAAATAGCGATGGAGCAGATTGAAAAACAATATGGCAAGGGAGCGATTATGCGTTTGGGTGATCGTCAAGAACGACTTAAAGTCGATGTTATTCCCACTGGTTGTCTGGCTTTGGACTTGGCTTTAGGGGTAGGAGGGATTCCTCGGGGTCGAATTACAGAAATTTTTGGCCCTGAGGCTTCGGGAAAAACTACCGTTTGTCTTCATATCATTGCTGAGGCGCAAAAGGCGGGTGGTGTAGCAGCTTTTGTTGATGCAGAACATGCTCTTGATCCAGAACGGGCTAGGTCTATTGGGGTTGACTTAGAGAATCTTTTGATTTCTCAGCCTGATACGGGCGAGCAGGCTTTAGAGATTGTGGAAACTTTAGTTCGTTCAGGGGGACTAGATGTGATAGTAGTCGATTCTGTGGCTGCTTTAGTGCCCAAAGCTGAAATTGAGGGGCAAATGGGCGACGCCTCTATCGGTGTTCAGGCGCGGTTGATGTCTCAAGCTTTGCGCAAATTGACGGGAGCGATTTCCAAGTCAAAAACAGCGGTAATCTTTACCAATCAGATTAGGCATAAAATCGGCATTTTTTTTGGTAATCCTGAAACCACGCCCGGAGGCTTGGCCTTAAAGTTTTATTCATCGGTCCGGATTGATTTGCGCCGGAAAGGAAGTATTAAAAATGCCCAAGGAGTAATCATTGGCTCTCAGCACAAGGCGCGGGTAGTAAAAAACAAAGTAGCCCCGCCTTTTAAAGAGGCCGAGTTCGAGATTATGAATGTGGGAGGAATTTCTCGATTGGGGAGCTTGATCGATGTCGCCGTTCAGTTAGAGGTAATTCAGAAGAATGGCGCCTTTTTCAAGTATGGGGAGACTACTTTGGGTCAAGGCAAAGAGGCGGCAAAAAAATTTTTAGCCGGTCAGCCTAAATTAGTTCAGGAGATTGAGACCAAAATTTGGTCGACTATCAAGAAAGCAAGCTCACCCCAGTCATAGTCTGGCTCCTTCTGGCGTGGTAAAATAACATGACCATGGTTCAATCAATCATTAGTTGCTCTGGTTTTAGAGGAGGTTATCATGATCAAAAGATTACTGGCTCAATTACTGGCTTGGTGGCCCAAAAAAGAGGCGGTCAAGGAGTCTTCGGTTGCCACCCCTCCTTCGGTTCAAGCTCCTAAAGCAGAAGAGGAGTCGGCCGAACAAAAGAAATTAGTTGAACTTTTGGATGAGCTTAAGCGCCGTGAACGAGAGATTGACGCCCGATTTAAGGCTCTGGAGGACAAAGAACACTACCTGCGGCGGAAAGAATTGTCGCTGGAGAAGAAAGAGCGCGAACTGCAGCGTCAAAAAGCTTATTTAGAGAAAGCGGAACGACAGGTTAAGGATCAATTAGAACAGGTAGCGGGGCTGAGCCGTGAAGAAGCGCGCCGATTAGTTGTTGAGGATGCAGAGAAACGATTAACGGCCTGGATTGCCAAGAAGATCGAGGAAACAAAGGAGGCGATCAAAGCCCAAGAAGAAGAGTTGGCCCGAGAAATACTTTTAGACGCAATCAAACATGGCGTAGTTGATTGGGTGGCCGAGTACACCGTTTCGACCATTAGGTTGCCTGATGAAGAGGTGAAAGGGAAAATCATTGGTCGAGAGGGCCGAAATATCCGGGCCTTCGAGCGGGCTACTGGAGTGGAGCTGGAAATTGATGAGAGTTTAGACATCCGCCTCTCTTCTTTTGATCCTATTCGACGCGAGATTGCTAAACTAGCGTTAAAGAAGCTGATTCGCGATGGCCGAATTCAACCTTCGCGAATTGAAGAAGTAGTGGCTCAGACGCGAAAACAGATGGATCGGGTACTTTTGGAAGAGGGAAAGAAAATTTGTCAGGCAGTAGGGGTTTATCATTTACCTATTGATTTGGTCAAAATGATCGGTCGTTATAAATATCGCTTTTCTTATGGTCAGAATTTAGCCCAACATACGATTGAGGAGACTAAGATCGGGGTGGCTTTAGCCCAAGAATTAAAAGCAGATGCCAAGATTGTTAGATTAGGTTGTTTGCTTCATGATATTGGTAAAGTTGTGACTGATGAAGAAGGAAGTCATGTTCAATTAGGGGTAGATCTCCTTAAGCGCTATCGTTTGCCCGATAAAGTGATTGCTTGTGTTGCCGAACACCATGAAGACAGGCCTTTTTCTTGTTTGGAATCAGTTATTGTCTGGATTGCCGATGCGGCTTCAGGCTCTCGGCCAGGAGCGCGCTATGAAGCTCATGAACAGTACTTGAAACGAATGGAGAATATCGAAGAAATTGTCCGCTCTTTCAAGGGGGTAAAGGATGTTGCTGCTTATCAAGCGGGTCGAGAGGTGCGGGTGATTGTTAAGCCAGAGGAAATCTCTGATGATGAACTAACAGTTTTAGTCCAAAAGATGGCGGAAAAACTAGATGAGGAAGCTAAATGGGCCGGTCAGATTAAAATCACCGCTATCAGAGAAACAAGGGCAACCGCGGTAGCCCGGCGGCAAAATAGTTGACAGGTGGAGAAAATACCATTAAAATGCAATTAATTATTAATTAGTGAATGTTATTAGAAGGAGGTGGCAGGAATGACTAAACGCGAGCTGATTGAGATCTTAGCTAAGAAAACCAAATTAACTAAACGGGCAGCGCGCGAGGTGGTAGAAACCCTTTTAGATGAGATTACCAAGGCGCTTGCTCGAGGAGAAAAAGTTAAACTTTCCGGCTTTGGTGTCTTTTTCACCAAATTATTTAAAGCCAAGGAGGTTCTTCCCATTGGCGGAGGAGCTAAAAAGCGAGTTGGGGCAAGGAGAATGCCCCGATTTACTCCTGGAACTGCTTTAAGAAGAGCGGTCAAATAAGGGCCTAACTGAAAAGATAATTGAGGGGGGGTGGGTTGGGCCAGTTAAATCATGAAGGCGATTGTTGTTTCCCACCTCAAAAAGTATTATCGAGTCCATCAGAAAGCGCCAGGATTGTTGGGGTCATTACGCTCATTAGTTAAGCGGCAATATCAAACAGTAAAGGCCGTTGATGATGTTAATTTTCAAATCGAAGAAGGAGAGTTGATTGGCTTTATTGGCCCCAATGGAGCGGGAAAAACCACCACCTTGAAATGCTTAACGGGGTTGCTCTATCCTGACTCCGGCTTTGTTTCTGTTTTGGGTCACACTCCCTGGAAGCGAGATTCCCAATTTTTAAAACAGATCGCTTTTGTGATGGGGCAAAAAAATCAGCTTTGGTGGGATTTACCCCCGATGGAGACTTTTTTATTGAATAAAGAGATTTATGAAATTCCTGGTCCCCAATTTCATCAAACCCTAGAAGAGCTAGTGGAATTGCTGGAGGTTGGGGAGGTAATCAAAGTCCAAACGAGAAAGTTATCGCTCGGACAACGGATGAAGTGTGAATTGATTGCCGCCTTGCTTCATCAGCCCAAGGTTTTGTTTTTAGATGAACCGACTATAGGTCTCGATGTGGTGATGCAGAAAAAGATTCGCGATTTCATCAAAATCTATAACCAGAAATACCAATCAACCATTATTCTTACTTCGCACTATATGGGAGATGTTAAGGAGTTAGCAAAACGAGTGATTATTATTGATCAAGGAAAGATTGTTTTTGACGGCCAATTGGAAGAAATTATTAGTCGCTATGCCGATCATAAATTGATTTCGGTGGTTTTTAATAAAAAAGTTACCAAGAGAGAATTAAAGAAAATTGGTCGCGTCAAAGAATTTAATTACCCCCGCGCCTCATTGGTAGTTAAGAAAGAAGTGGCTTCATTGGCTGCTTCAGAATTGTTGAAAAGTTTTCCCGTCGAAGATCTTAATATTGAAGAACCACCAATCGAAGATATTATTCGGGAGCTGTTTACGGGCAAAGACTATGCATGAAAAAATACCTGGCGTTAACCAAACTCAGCTTTCAAGAAGATTTATTTTATCGGGTTAATTTTCTTTTTTATTTTCTTCGTCAGATTTTGTGGTTTTTGGTAGAAATTATTTTGTGGCAGGTGGTTTTTCAAACTCAGACCACGATTGCCGGCTATAACTATCGGCAGATCTTTCAGTATTTTCTGATTATTTATTTAGTGAGGATTATTTCTGCCACCGGAGTCGATTCTCATTTGGCAGAAATGGTTAGGACTGGGGGGCTGTCAAAATATCTTTTGCGACCAATTTCTTTTTTTTGGGCTGTCTTTTTTCATCAATTGGGCCGAAAATTGGCCCGTTTTATTTATCTAATTAT
>JALUUX010000008.1 GCA_027021145.1 Candidatus Shapirobacteria bacterium | reverse complement strand
AACGCCGAGAAATATTTAAAGGGTCAAGAATTAGAAACATTTTTCATTTTTCTTAAAAACAAAAGAGAACATGAGAAATCTAATCGCTAAAATTCTCAAAACTTCTCCTGATCCTTTAGGAGTGAGAAAAACTAGTGCCGGCGAGTTTCAAAAAACTTGTTTTTGGCTTGATCTTAATTGTTTTTTTCTGAGAGCCTACTTCTAGTTGAGTTTTACCTGGTTTTTTCAAGCCTGAAATTTGCCTGACTGAAACCGGAATTGTCATTTGCCATTTCTTGGTTACCGAAGTAGTTACTTGTAACATAGTAATACTACTATAGCAGAGTGCGTTAGATTATCTTTTAAGTTCTTGAATTGCGATTTTTATGTATTTAGGTTTCCTAGCTTTAATGGTAATGGTGTGGTAATATTTTTGACTGACAAGCAAGTGAGTTTGGCCAAGTGCGGCTGGAAGGCAAAGAAATTTAAATTCTTGCGAGAGTTCACTGGTACTCAGGATAACTTTTTGAGACTATCTTTTCTTTGGTTTGCGATTTGTTGTTTCAGGGAAACGAAGTGGTAGAATCAGTATAAAATGCCGGCACCAATTACTCATCTTGTCGTTGCAGAATTAGCCTTTGATAATTTCCTGGGTTATAAAAATAGGAGGGAATTTTATCTGGGCAATTGTTTTCCGGATATCAGATACTTGGGGAAGATCAGAAGAGAAGCAACTCATTTTTCTGGAATTACTCTAGGAGAGATCAAGGCAGAGGACTCCTTTTTGGCTGGAGTGAAATTTCATTCTTGGGTTGATGGGTTGAGGATGAGATTTGTTTCTAATTATTCTAATTTCAATTATTGGAAGGAGATTCTATCTGCTTCTGGTTTTTTATCTTCAAATTTGCTGCCAACTGAGCTAAGGAATATCGATCGCTGCCTTAAGCTATTAGAAGATGCTTTTTTCTATCAGAAAAAGGATAATTGGGAGGAGGTAATTGGCTTTCTTAAGAGCGATCTTCTAGAAGAAGAATTGGATTTTGGTCTTTCTAGAGAAGTGATTGAGAGGTGGCGAAATGTTCTTTTTAATTACTTTTCTCAGAAACCAGATAAGATTACCAGAAGTAAATTTTTGGTAGCCTTGGGGTTTACCCAGGATCAGATTGACTGGGCAGAGGATGTTATTGCTTTTCTAAAAGACAGGAAGGAATTAAGAAAATTTATCAACGATTTTTGGCGGTTTTGGAAAGAGCAATTGAACCTTTGAAATTTATTTTTGAGGAGGGAGTGGCATTTTTGGAAAGATTATTATGGTTGATAGAATAAGAGATAAGATTTAAGCTAAAAGTCAAATTTGAGCCGACAGGTGATCAACCCGAAGCGATAGAATTAAAAAAATCAGACTTTTTTGGTCAACTCTCTTTGTGATAAATAATTTTGTTTTAGGCGCGCCTTTTGGGTTCAAATTTAGGGGCAGCTGATATCTTAGTAATTATTTTTAAACTAGAATTGGGAATGATGTGGAGGTTGGCTTCTTTGTCTTTTAAAATGATGGTCCGAAGACTGATTTTGACCACTTTACCCTCAATTGAGCCCACTTTGATCCAATCGCCAACATTGAATTGATTTTCCAGAAGGATAAAAAAGCCGGCAATAAGGTCTGAAACTAGAGTCTTGGCTCCCATACCAACGGCTAAACCTAAGATACCCACCCCAGTAATTAAAGGCATAATATTGAAACCTAACTCGGAAATGATTAAAAGAAGGGCAATGAAATTAGTGATGATTTTAGTGCTGTTAATAAGCAAACTAGTAATAGTTCGAACTCGTTGGCGCTGTTGGGCTACGGTTTCCAGCTTGGTTCGCTTTACTTGGCGTCTTAGTTTTTTAAGAGAGAGAATAATTATTCTTTGACTTGCCCAGGTGGCCAGAAGAATGGCAATAATCTTAGCTAATTTTTGGCTGGCAATAAAAAAGAGGTTTTCCGGATTCATTTTTCTTCGGGTTCAGGTAAAGCAGTAGTGATAGTAATTTTTTGACCCAGGAGATTAAAAGCCGAGAGAACATTATTCATCTGGTTGTAAGCATTAGTCAGATGGCGATTAAGAATCGAGAGATAATTTTCTACTTTGGAGTAGTCCTGTTGAAGAGCCTTGATGGTGCGCAGGATTTGTCGGGCTCGGGCTTCGATTTTTTGGCCCTCGAAGCTCATTAAGATGGCCCTAAGATAGGCATAAAAAGTAGTAGGAGAGACAGGCAAAACGCGTTTTTGATGGGCAAATTCCAAGATTTCAGGGTCAGAATTGATTACCTCATAATAGACCGCTTCTGAAGGAATATACATTAAGGCGTAATCTAAAGTGCCTTCTTCGGTTAAGATATATTTGCGAGCGATATCGCGGATGTGCTTGCGGACATCATTAAGAAAAGCGCGCCGATACTGCTCCTTTTCTTTTTCCTCCTTGGCGGCGTTCAACTTACGAAAGTTTTCCATGGGGAACTTGGAATCAACGGGAATGATGCCGGCTGAGGTTTTAATCGCCGCATCAACAGTAACCCCACTTTTGAAGGTATATTGAAGATGAAACGAATTTTTAGGCAACATTTGCCCCAGAAGTTCCCGCAAAACCTGTTCGCCAATATTGCCGCGGAGTTTGGGAGAAGCCAAGAATTCTTGGAGCTGCTTCATCGAGCGGCCAATCTCACTCATTTCACCGATATTGCGCTGAACTTGGGCGATGACTCGAGCGGCGTTATCAAGCCGCTGGTTAAGAGATTGAGTGCTTTGATGAAGGATTTGGGCAATATTCTTGTTAGTTTGCTCCATTACTTGTTGGTTGCTTTTCAACCATTCGACCAGGGTCTCATCAGGCTTAACTTTTTCTTCCAATTGGGCCAATTGTTTTTTAAGCCAGAAGAGTAAAAGTCCAAAGCCAGCGACTATTAATCCTCCCAAGATTAAGACTAAGATCAGATTCATGATAATCTTATTTTAAGTCAATGAGGAGAAAAAGAAAAGGAAAAAAGAGATTGGTTCATCTCTTAGTTTATTTGGTAACTGTCTTATTTTGGTTGGGTTTAGCGGGGGTGGTTGTTTTTTTACCACCAAGAAATGGGCTAATTGTGGCCGGCTTTCTAGCCCTCTTTTTTCTGGCTATCTGGTTAACGGGATGGAGTCTTTGGGAGCAAGCTCGTTGGGCCAGTTTGGTTGCTTTTTGGGGGACGGGTTTGTTAATCCTCCAACTATTTCGCCAACTTCATTGGCTTAATCTGATTTTGCTCTCGGCTTGTTCTTTAGCGCTATTTTTTGGCTGGAAGGATAGGGACTAATAGGAGGCTTGACAATAGTTAGCAGTCGTGCTATCCTTTTGCTAAGATGGCTCAGCTAACTAATCGCCAGATTGAAATCCTTAAAGCGGTCGTAGAAGAATTCATTGAGACTGCCCGACCGGTCGGGAGTGCTCCCTTAGAGAAGAAATATAATCTCGGCGTTTCTCCGGCGACAATTAGGAATGAAATGAGTAAGTTAACTCAATTGGGTTATCTTAAGAAACCTCATGCCTCGGCCGGGCGAATGCCCACTTCAATGGGCTTAAAGTTTTATGTCAAAAACTTAATGACGCCGAAGAAGTTGTCGGTGGCGGAAGAAGTCGGGGTAAAAGAAAAAATTTGGGATTATCGCCATGATTTTGATCAGTTGATTCGCGAAGCCACTCGGGAATTAGCTCGACGAACTCAGGTTCTAGCGGTAGCGACTACCAATGAGGGTGATCTTTACACTTGTGGTTTGGCTAATTTGCTTGATTATCAGGAGTTCTTTGATATTGATGTTACTAAAACAATCCTTTCGCTAATTGACCAACAAGATTATTGGTTGCGCCTAGTGGAGAAGGCATTAGCCACGGCTGGGGAAGAACCTTTTTATCTTTTGGTCGGGGAAGAGTTAGAATCGCAATTCTTGGAACCTTGTGGTTTTGTTTACCAATCTTATCAGGCCGGCCCGCATCAGGGGATTATTGGTGTCGTTGGGCCAGCCCGATTGCGCTATGGTCGAGTGGTTCCATTAGTGGATTATGTGGCCAATTTGATTTCTGAATTAACTCAGGGTTAGAAATTGAGGTTGGAGTAAAAATCAAATTAGGGTAAGATTAAAGCAGAGGTGAAGAAGAAAAAGAGCAAGCCGGAAACTAAACTTCAAGCTAGGGTCAAGGAGCTCGAAGACCAACTAAAGCGAGCTCTGGCGGATTATCACAATCTCTTGAAGCGAGTTGAACAGCGCCAGAAACAATGGCGAGATGAAGCTGCGGCCAGAATTGTTGATAAATTACTTGATGTTTATGATGATCTAGTTCGAGCCGAAGCTCATTTAAAGGATCGAGGGCTGACTATGGCCGTGAATCAGTTTTGGGCTGTCCTTGAGAGTGAAGGAGTGGCTGAAATCAAAACCGAGAAGCAAGAGTTTGATCCAGAGCTGATGGATTGTGTTCAAGTAGTAAAAGGTCCTAAGAATCAAGTGGTGGAAACTTTGATTAAGGGGTATACTT
>JALUUX010000007.1 GCA_027021145.1 Candidatus Shapirobacteria bacterium | reverse complement strand
CTAGAAAAATAAAAGGAAGGATAAAGAAAACTGCTAAAGGAATAATCTTTTTGTTTTTGTCTTTAAAACTGATGATAAAGCCTAAAAAAGCGAAAAAAAACAAAGAATAACCGATAATAAGGATATCAGCGTTGCTAAAATGATTGTCCCATTGGGGCATTAGCTTTTCTGTTCGCCAGCGGCCAAAATCGAAAATTTCCCAATTAAAATAAAAGCCTCGATTGAGAGCGACATCTTTTAAAGTGCCTATTTCTCGGTTGCGAAGAAGAAATTCTTGAGAGTGAAGGCGGTTATTTTTATTGATTCGAGGCGCTCCGGAACTGGTAAAAATATAGTAAAGATTGGGAAAAAGCCAAAAACTGTTAATAGTAATAGTAAAAAGGATTAAAGTGGTAATGGTGCGGAGCCGGATTTTTGTTTTGTTCAAACACCAGGTTAAAAGAAGGAAAGCAAGAAAAGAAAGAAAAAAAGGATACCAAAGATGGGCGGCGTAAGCCTGGGGAGTGGCAAAAAGGGTGGCTAAAGAGAAAAAAAGCAGGTTCTTTCTAGTTGGTTTTTCAAGGAACTTAGTTGTCCATAAAATAATCCAGGGAAGAAAGGCATACTGGGTAGGAAACATTTCAAAGGGAACATAAAATTGCTGAACTGCTCCGGGAGCAACTAAGTAAAACAGAGAGGCGAGGAAAGCAACAGGATAACGGTATTGGGATTGGCAAAATAAATGGTTAATAAGAGAGTAAATACCCAGAGGACCAAGAAGAAGACAGAGGAAGATATAAAGATAGCGCAGGGCATTAAGAGGGAAAAAGAAGTGAAAAATCCAGAGAACAAAAACTCGGGGCAAATCAGCCATGTGAGAGTGGCCGGCTACTGCCCCTAATCCTTGTTCCTGGCGCCAGACACCAAAAATCAGCCGTTTAAAATTTAAACCAAAATCGAATTCAGGATGAAGAGTGTCCCAGCCAGAAAGAAAAGTGCCCGGAGTGTAGCTTTTAAGACAGACAAAACCGATCAGGACCAGCAGAATTAACGGATAAACCCATTTGGTTTTTACCATTTTTTTCATTTATACTTAGTATATAATGAAGCGCTGGTTTAATAAACATGGACCCCTTATTCTTCTTTGTCTTTTTCATCTGGCCGCCAATTTTTTTTGGTTGATCAAAGACCAAACTCCACCGGCTTGGGATCAGGCGGCTCATTTGAGAATTAGTTTTTTGTTTTACCGTTGGCTAACTTTTTCTTCTCGTTTTTCTTTGGTGGAGATTATTCGTCAGTCAGGTGGCTATCCTCCCTTGATTCATTTTCTTGCTGGAGTTTGGTCGCTTTTTGCTGGGGTTAGTCTTGATTGGCTGACCTTTTTCCATAGCTTCTTTTTAATTTTAACTCTAGTTGGTCTTTATCGGCTGAGTTTTCTTTTGACTAAAGATTGGCGTTTGAGCTTTAGTGCTGGCTTGTTATTTTCTTTTTTTCCGATCATTACTGAGGCGGCCAGAAACTTCCTTCTTGATTTACCTCTCACGGCTTGGTTGGTTGGGGCTTTGTATTTCTATTTTCGTTCCAATTTTTTGGCCCGAAAAAATGAGTCTCTCTTGTTTGGTCTTTGCCTGGTTTTGGCCTCTTTGACTAAACTTAATGGTTTTATTTATTTTATTCCTTTGGTTTTGTTTTCTTTCTTTCAAGTTGTCTTTCGTCAGAAGAAAAAAATTTTTTCTCACTTGGTTTTGATTGCTGGAGTCTATCTTTTGGGAGTTGGTTGGTGGTGGTTGGTTAATTATCAAAATATTTTTCAGTATTTAACTGGTTTGGCCGGGCAAGGAGAACCAGTGACTGATCCAATGAATCTTTTGTCTTGGCCCACCTGGATTCACTATTTCAAGCTTTTCTTTCTTCATCAGCTGATGCCCTTACCAGCGACTATCTTTTTGGCCAGTTTCTATCTTTGGCAAAAGAGAGAAAAAAATCACCAGCGGCGGCAGTTAATCTTGCTTTTCCTTTTAGGCAATTATTTTATCTTTACTGTCATTCGCAACAAAGATATGCGCTTTACTATGCCCCTTTTGCCAGCAGTAGCCATTATTTTTGCTTTTGGTTTAAGACAAATAAAGAGGATTAATCTAAGAGCTTATCAACTAATCTCTCTGCTTTTAATTGTTTATCTTGGACTCCATTATTTAGTCAACTCTTTTGAGTGGCCCTTTAAAAAGGAGTATTACCTGGCGGTTAAGACTTTTCTTTTGGGAGATGTTGATTTAATCAATTTTAGCGATTATCCAGTTCGCTCGCCCAAAACTCAAGTTTGGCCCCAGAAAGAGGTCCTAACCGATTTAGCCTCCTTAGCAGTAAATAAGAGGGAGAAGATCAAAGTTTTAGTTTTGATTAATCGCGAAGAGGTTAATGATAATAACTTGGCCCTCTGGCGAGAGTTGCTTGGCTTGGGTGAGTTGATTGATTTTGGTTCAGTTGGATCAAGAAGTAGATTTGAAAGCCAGAAAGAGCTTATTTCTCACCTGAAAAATTTTGATTATGTTTTGGTTCCCGATAGCAACTATCAGCCGGCACCCTTTTACGGGATCAACCTTGAAGCTTATCGCCAAGCCCGCGATTTTGTCTTAACTCATCGACAACTGTTTTCTTTCTTGAGCCAATATCAAGTTTTCGGTAACAAAAGGCTTTTTTTAGTAAAGGTTAATCCCTCTTTGTTTTAGTTTTGTTTTTGGGGAAAATATTGAGTCTTGATCCCTTTTTCCAAAAGACAGTTTTCAAACAAAGTTTTTTGCGGCTCGCGCATCGTTACTTCTCGGCCTTCGGCATCAGTAAATCTGACCTGATAGAAAGAATTTTGAGCACAACCATCAATTGCTCGATTGCGAACATCGCTTTTGTAAGCCACTAAAAACTGAGTCGCAACTAGATAAATTACCGCGGCAATAATTAAAGCCTGAATGATTTGGCCAATAATTTGGTTAGTTTTCATTATTGTTTGTTAAAAGTATTAACTAGTAACTTTTACTTTCAAAAAGAAAAAAGGGAGGGGCCAGAAGTAGGACGGGGATTGGGAAAAAGAAATTTTTGCTTCTGGCCCCTCGGTCGGGTGCTATGGGTCGGCGGTGACAACGGTGGTGATGACTCCCGAGTTTGTGATGTTGACCCACAGCACCTGGCCGCAGCCGTCCGGATCGCAGCCCTGCGTGAAACGCTTTTGGACCGGATCCGGGCATTCGGGGGCGATACGCTCGATGCCAGCGCCATCGGTGGAATCTATGAGAACCGCGTTTTGAGAGTGGTTTGTGACCACCACTACGCGGTCGTCAACGAAGAGAAACTCCTCTCCATTGACAAAAACGTGTCCACCGTTGGCAGCTTGGTTGGGTTGAAGCTCGAAGCTTCCCTCCCGGTGTCCAAGGACACAAGCCTCAGGCTCGGTCTCAGCCGTTTCCGGTTCGAGCACCGGCGTCGGCGTGGGCGTCGGTGTGGCCGTGGGCCTTGACGTAGCGGCCAGCGGCGCCTTGGTCTCGACCGCAACAGCACGTTTTCCAAGCAGGAAGCTTCCGATTGTTGAGCTGAGGCAGCAAAAAACTAACACCCCGACGATCGCCACCACGGATGCTACCTTTACCCAAGTTCTGATTTTTCCATTCTGATCGCGAAACATTTTCACACCTCCTTTAATTTGGGTTGAAAAGTGGAAAAATTGGGGCACGATGCCCACCGCGCTGGGTACCAAAAATTAAAATTAATTTTTCACCGGTCACCGATCACTGATCACTGGTTACTAACTTTGATACCCAAAGCGGTGAGCATCCGCGCCCACGATTGAGGAGGTGTGTTGTGTGGCTGCTTGTGCCCTGTGCCACCGGGCCATGCCCCCGAAGTAGAGCAAGGCTCACTTCAGGGCTGTCGTGCCTTTGGCCCGCGCAGTAACCCGTTTACCCGCCAAAAGCTGATGCATTTAGGCGGGCCCCCGTCCTTTTAAGGTGCCTCAAAATTCCCGATCCAGCCGGCAATTGGCTGAGGGAATTTTGAAACGAAATTTAAGGTGCTGAAGGCAACAGCTGAAAGCAATCTTCCAGATTGCCTCCAACTGACTGACTTCAATCTTTTTCCTCGATTTCAAATGGCAAATGACCAAAATTTTGATTTTTTGATCTATTTGATCTTGAAAAATTCTACCATAAAAATCCTATAATATCAACTACTAGGAGACTTGACAGGGTTTTTTGATTTGTTAAAATGAAGATACTAACTCCCCCCGTGACCGGGTTTCCCGCTCACGGGTGTTTTTGTTTTGCCCTGATCTGTCACGCCCAGCCGGCTAAACTGTTGACCAGCGACGATCTTGCTCCTTTTGTGGAAAGTGAGGGCTGAAGCCCTTTTTGCTATATCCACCCTAAATGTTAAATGGCAAATGATAAATGACCAAATAATCATTGGGCTGCATAAGTTCAGAAACATTTTGGACTCTTTCAGAAAAGAATTAGCCCCATTATCAGAAGATGGATTGGAGGTAAAAACATGACTTACATTTGTACGA
>JALUUX010000006.1 GCA_027021145.1 Candidatus Shapirobacteria bacterium | reverse complement strand
CGCTGAGGGAGTCAAGGTAGTTCTTTCAGGAAGAATTGCCGGAGTTGAGATTGCTCGAGTGGAGAAGTTTTCCCGAGGCCGAGTGCCACTGAGCACCCTACGGGCTAATATTGATTATGCCGAAAGACCCGCGTTAACTCGCTCAGGTTATGTCGGGGTTAAGGTTTATATTAATCGAGGAGAGAGTAGTTAATTACGGCAATGTTGCAACCAAGGAAAACTAAGTACCGAAAACAGTTTCGCGGCCGAATGAAGGGCAAAAGTGTGGCCGGTTCTCGACTGGATTTTGGTCAATTCGGCCTCAAGGCTTTAGGTCGAGCTTGGTTGAGTGCCGCTCAAATTGAAGCCGCCCGTCGGGCAATTACTCATTACACTAAGCGTAAGGCTAAAGTCTGGATTCGAGTTTTTCCTGATAAGCCGATTACTAAAAAGTCGCCCGGCGCCCCTATGGGTGGGGGCAAGGGGGATATCTCTCATTGGGCGGCGGTAGTAAGGCCCGGTCGAGTTCTTTTTGAAATTAGTGGGGTACCAGAAGAAATTGCTCGGGAGGCATTACGCCGGGCTTCGAGCAAATTGCCATTTGCTACTAAAATTATTGTGGCTGAGGATTAGCATGAAGCGAGACGAAAAAGCGGCTTGGCGCCAAAAAACCATTGCTGAACTCGATCGCTTGCTTCAAGAGAAGCAGCGCCAGTTGGTGGCGGCGCGATTTCAATTGGCTCAAGGCAAACTAAAAGATGTCCATTTGCCAGCAAAGATTAGAGACCAAATTGCCGTCATTAAATCAATTATGACAGAAAAGAGGAGGGAAAATGGGTAAAACCTTTGTGGGACAAGTCGTTTCTGATAAGATGACCAAGACGGTGGTTGTTTTGCTCAAACGCCGAGTTCGGCATCCTCTTTACGGCAAAGTGGTTACTCGGAGGAAGAAGCTTTATGCCCATGATGAGAAGGGGGCCAAGGTAGGTGATTGGGTCAAAATTCAAGAAACTCGCCCCCTAAGCCGCTTGAAGCGATTTAGGGTTATTGAAATTGTTAAGTCAGGGAATGAAAAATGATTCAACTGCGGAGTATTTTAAAACCAGCTGATAATACCGGAGCCAAAAAGTTAATGGTAATTCAAGTTTTAGGAGGTTCGAAGCGCAAATGGGGTACTTTGGGTGATGTGGTGGTGGCAGTGGTTAAGGAGGCAACTCCTGATGGAGTAGTGAAAAAAAAGAACAAGGTGCGAGCGGTGATTGTTCGAGTCAAGAAAGAACGCCGCCGCAAAGACGGTTCTTATATCCGTTTCGATGACAATGCGGCGGTCATCATTGATAAGCGAGGTAATCCTAAAGGAACGCGAATTTTTGGCCCTGTGGCTCGAGAAGTAAAAGAGCGAGGTTTTAATAAAGTTGCTTCGATGGCAAAGGAGTTATTATGAAAATAAAAAAAGGTGATCGGGTTAAGATTATCCTCGGTAAAGATCGAGGGCGAATTGGCGTGGTGAAAAAGATTTGGCCCCGAAAAGGAAAGTTAATTGTTGAGGGGCTAAATTTAATTAAAAAACATTTAAAACCACGAGGAAAAGATCAACCCGGGGGAATTGTCGAAAAAGAGGCGCCGCTTTGGATTAGCAAAGTGATGTTGGTTTGTCCTCATTGTCAGCAAGCTACTCGGGTAGGTTATCAGTTAGACAAGACGGGTGACAAATATCGAATTTGCAAGAAATGCCAGTCATTAATTGATCGACCAGGAGCGAAAAAAACAACCAAAAAGAGAAAAATAACTAAAAAAACAACTAAAAAGAATAAAAAAAATAGTTAAAAAAGAAATAAGGTGGTAAAATATCACCGTTTTCTAAAAAATGCTTTTTCAGAATTATAAAACTGAGATCGTACCAAAATTAAAAAAGAAATTGGGGATTAAAAATCCCTTGGCTTTGCCGCGGGTGATTAAAGTGGTGATTAATATGCGGGTTCCTGAAGGTAAGGAAAATAAACAAGCAGTTGCTGAGGCGATCGAGGAATTAAAACTAATTACCGGACAGCACCCTAAGGTTTGTCGGGCCCGAAAATCAGTTTCAGGTTTTAAGTTGCGAAAAGGGGATCCAATTGGTTTGAAGGTCACTTTAAGAGGTAAGCGAATGTATGATTTTTTAGAAAAATTATTCTTCTTAGTTTTACCTCGCTTGCGCGATTTCAAGGGTTTGTCCTTGAGTCAATTCGATGGTCAGGGCAATTTTAATATTGGCTTAAGAGAACAGACTATTTTTCCTGAAATTAATCTTGATAAAATAAAGAAAACCCGAGGATTACAGGTGACCATTGTTACTAACACTCAAGATCAAGAGAAAGCGAAGATCCTTTTAGAGGTTTTGGGGTTACCGTTTGCTAAGGATTAGGACGATGGCATCAAAAGCAAAGATTGTTCGAGAGAGCAAAAATTTGAAATACCAGATTCGTTATCGAAATCGGTGTCAATTATGTGGCCGACCGAGGGGTTACATTCGTTTTTTTGGCCTCTGTCGGCTTTGTTTTCGCAAATTGGCCCACCAGGGAGTATTGCCGGGGGTCAAAAAAGCTAGTTGGTAAAAGTTTCGAATCTAACTCAAGATGGACTCAATTGCTGATTTTCTAATCAGAATCAAGAATGGCTATCGAGCCAAGAAAGAGCAGGTGAGCTCTCCTTGGTCAAAAATGAGAGAGACAATAGCTCGGATTTTGGCCAAACATGGCTATTTGGCAGGAGTCAAGGTGAAAAAGATTGATTCAGCCAAAAAAGAATTGGTGGTTAAGTTAAAATACGATGATCAGGGTCAGCCGGCCTTGACCGAGGTGAAGCGAATCTCTAAGCCTGGCCGACGAATCTATGCGCCGGCAGATAAAATTCCTTATGCTTTGGGGGGAGCAGGAATCACTTTAGTTTCTACCTCACAAGGAATTATGATTGATCGAGAGGCTAGGAAAAGAAATTTAGGCGGAGAAATTATTGGTCAAGTTTGGTAATTAACTATGTCTCGAATTGGACGACAGCCAATTACTATTCCCGAAGGAGTTCAGATCGAGATCGACTCAGGTCGAGTCAAAGTAGTTGGTCCTAAGGGTGAGTTAGAGTTAAAAATTCCAGAAGGAATTAAAGTAGAACAAAACCAGCAGCAGATTGTGGTTTCTCGCTCTCGAAATGATAAAAAAACTAAAGCGAATCACGGAACAATCAGGAGCTTAATTAACAACATGGTTATTGGCGTCACTCAGGGTTGGGAAAAAGAGCTGGAAGTAGTCGGAACTGGTTATCGAGTCAACTTGGAGGGCAATAAACTAGTTTTTAAAGTAGGTTACTCTCATCCAGTAGTGGTTGAACCCCCAGAGGGGATTCAGTTTGAGGCAGCTGATAATAAAGTTAAAATCAAAGGGATTAATAAAGAATTAGTGGGTAATTGGGCGGCTAAGATTAGAAGGATTCGCCCTCCCGATCCCTACAAAGGCAAAGGAATTCGTTATTCTGATGAAGTAATTAAGCTTAAGCCGGGGAAAGCGGCTAAAGCCGGTTCGGCCGGAGGACAATAAGATGGCCCGAGTAATTTTGCGATCACCAGTAGAGAGACGAAAATTACGAGTGAGGAAAAAGATTAAAGAATTGGGGCGGAAGTATAAACTGACCGTCTTCCGCTCTAATCGTTATCTTTGGGCTCAAATTGTTGATCTAACTCGGGGGCGAAGCTTATTGGGTTTGAGCGATAAAGGCTTAATCAAGGAGAAGCCCCAGCTGGCTCAATTGACCAAAACAGAGCGAGCTTTTGAGCTCGGTCAGGCTTTAGCCCAAAAAGCATTAGAGGCGGGGATCAAGCGAGTTGCTTTTGATCGCGGTCCCTATCGTTATCACGGTCGAGTTAAAAGTTTAGCTGAAGGAGCCCGAGCGGGAGGATTAAAACTATAATGGAAGAAACAGTGATTGAAATCAAGCGAGTTTCTAAAAAAACTAAGGGTGGCAACCAAATCTCCTTTACCGCTTTGGTAGTAGTGGGTGATGGAGAAGGACAAGTGGGTGTCGCCTTAGGAAAGGCCAAAGATGTCGCTTCAGCGATTAGAAAAGGCGCTCGTTTGGCCAAGAAGAATTTAATTAAAGTTCCGCTCAAGGGAACAACGATTCCTCATCCCATTGAGCATCGCTTTAAAGCAGCTCATATTTTATTGAAGCCGGCCCGACCTGGCTCTGGTTTAATTGCCGGAGGACCGGTTCGAGTAGTGGCTTCAGCGGCAGGAATTAAGGATTTGGTAGCCAAAATCTTGGGCTCGCGCAACAAAGCGGTTAATACCTGGGCCGCTTATGAGGCGTTAAAATTACTCAAGCCACTCGGAGAAGAATGAAGTTACATCAATTACCTAAAATTACCAGACGAAAAAAGAAGCGAATCGGCCGCGGTTACGGCAGCGGCAAGGGCGGCCATACGGTGGGTCGAGGAGCCAAGGGACATAAGGCTCGGGGTAAGGTGCCGCTGGCTTTTGCCGGTACTAAGATTAAGAAATCTTGGTTAAAGCGATGGCCCCTGTGGCGGGGTCGGGGGCGCCAAAAATCGATTAAACCGGATCCGGTGCCGATTAATCTTGATCTTTTAGCTCGTCATTTCCAAAAA
>JALUUX010000005.1 GCA_027021145.1 Candidatus Shapirobacteria bacterium | reverse complement strand
AAGAGGCAATTCCAGGTCTTACCCAGAGGTTATTGGAAAAAGTGACAGCTTTTTTGATTGCGCAAAGGGCTAATGAAATAAGCGGAGGGGCAACCACTATCGAGGAGGCAGTGATAGAGACTTACAAATCTACCGCCTTTTCAGGAGATAAGATTTCGCCGTTTCTGGGTCCGTACAACCTTAGATTGACTGGTGGAGAGGTCGATAGCAAAACTACTGAGGCCCTGAGGAAAACTGGAGTGGTTTTGATGACCAGTAGGGCTGCTTGCCAAGCAGCAGAAGAGTTAAGAGGAACTGGATTTAATCAAGCCCAGATAGCAAGAACACTTAATACTATTATTATTAGTTCAAACGTAGAGGAGCCAAATCTTTTGGTACCCCTTGATGAGATAGATGGAGGTCGGAATGACTAAAGAAGTTACTCCGGCTTTGCCAGCACCGGATGAATCAGAAGGGCCGGGAAAAGGACGATTGGCTCGTGTTTCGGCCGTACCTGGGTTGTTAGGGGAGGGGATAAAAAAGACGCAGAGAAGGGTCCAGGAACTATTAGATTTTTACTTAACAAGCGCTAATCAAATAGGTGTTTTTGCTTTCTGTCTGCTAAATCAGGAGGAACTTACGAGAATGAAGGGTGAGGCTATTAAGCTAGTGAGTGGGCTACCAGGAATAGGTCGATCATTGGAGAGTTTGGTTGTCTCGGGGGCCGATAAAATTACTAATTTAACCAATCATTTTCCCCAGGCAATAACCCGTGGTATAGAGGCAGTCTTCTGGGCTTGGTTTGTAAGCAAGATTGTTGATTTGGGTCGTCAGTCAGAGTTTTGGCCAGCAAATCTTGCCGCTGGTGTGTTTTCTGGGGCAGTATTATATAATCTTGCCACAAGAGATGGGCCCGAACTTTTTTATCAGATGACTCAGTGGCCCATAGTGGGTGGATTATTAGAAGCACCTTATCATCAGGTTTATCAACTAAACCATACCCAATGGCCCTTAGCTTTGGCTTTAGGAACATTTTTTCTCACCGGAGGCTTTAGGGGATTAAAAGGCCTTCTCGGTTTCTCACAGCGATTTAGCACCTGGAGCAACTGAGTTAAGAATCGACAAGAAAATCATTTATTAAGAAAACGAATTTTTACCTTGCTTCCTGGTGGCAGGTTAAGGTCCACGCCTGGTTTTGTAGTGAAGACTTGAGTTTCGTTTCCCCTTTTTCCAATTATCGCAATTCTATCCACTGGTCCCATTACCAAACTATTTCTCCATCCTCCTTCTTCCCAAGTTACCATGGTTATTGGTCCATCACGAGTAGGGGTGCTGGCTAAAACTGCTTCCCCTTGTTTCTCTTCCCAATTATTTAACTCAAGAGTTAGGGTTGTTCCCCCCTGTTCGTCTCCTGCACTCAAAACCACCTCTTCTCTTCTTGGTTTTGGCAGCTCTGGTGCTTGACCCCTAACTACTCCTGCTCTTAGCTCTGCCCCACTTTTTGGATAGTTAATAGTCATAGTCACAGCTTCTCGAAATCTGCCATTTTGGATGACGCTTTTCTGCTTGAACGAAAACTCAAAAGGTTCTCCCATAACAGTTGTTTTTTCATGTCTAATATGTTATATTATATCAAATTATCCTTTATCAACCTAGCCGCAAATGCCGGTAGAAATTGATCCTGAAAAAGTTAGTTCCGGGAGGGCAAATATCAAGGTAGGACTAGGGAGACTTGTTGAGAGAGTAGGTTTGGGAAGGAGACAAAATCGACTTCGTTATGCCGGGGAGAGAGCTAGCTCAAAGCTTTTTGTGGGTCTTGAGGTTGGGGGTAGAAATCTGCTGCCTGATGATTGGCCGGTTCAGGTGGCGGCTCTTGTTCTTCGAGCAACAGGGGAATTTAGGTCAGCCTCAGGAGAAGCTAGATTAACAGGTGTAATTGGAGTAGGAAATGATTTGACAGAGAAGGAAGTTTCGGCAAGGGTGGTCGAGTCTGGGGATGATGAGGGCGAGGTTGGTGTTGAAGAAGAGAGGGACAGTTATGCTGCCTTATTGGCGCTTAACACTTATAGAGAAGGTGACACGGGGGTTTTGGCGGTTGTTCCTGTAATAGGGGGAGAGAATTCTGGCCTACCCGTGGTGGGTATTTCAAGAGGAGGAGAGCGCGGGTTAAAGTTAAGACTGGGTATCGGTTTAATACTTAGGCGCGGAGAGAGAAACGTAGGGGCGATAGTTGATAGCACTGTTTTAGGTATAGCGCGAAGATGGCAGAATTTGGATTTGGCGGTGAGAAATTTACCTCCAGGAAAGGTAATGGCAGCTATACCTTCATTTAGTAGGAATGGTCGTGGAGGTGTGGCGGTTGAGTTTATTACGGAGGGAGGAGCACTTCGGCTTAAGTATCGTTTGCGTGAGAGAGATACAAAGGTATTAGCAACAGAGGGAGCGTTATTTTTAGGTGGGCAGCCACTAGAGGCGAAAGGAGCTTTATTATCAAGCCAATCTAGAAGGGAGGGGTTTTTAGTAGAAGCCGACACAGGATTGATAACTGGAGTTAGTGGACCTATCATGGTTGCTACTGGGCCAAGAGAAGAGATAATGGGAATGCTGGCAGGGGGAGAGTAGGGCTTGCTTCTAACTTTCTTTCTCGTAGTGACCGCGGGTTCAAAGAGGCTCACTAAAATCTGTTTTTAGTCCTCTTCTCTTCCTAGGGTTGGTAGGGGTGGAGGGTGGTAAAGGAGTGTCGGAGGTCCCACCGTGCCATCCTCATCATAAAAAGGGAATTGGAGAACAAAGCTTCCTCCTTCTCCATTAAGTGCCGACCTTAACATAGGTCCTATATTCTTATCTATATCTGGGTTTTCTAAATTTACCTCGGCGGTGACGGTAGTCTCTTTTAAACGCAGCTTTAGTTGTCCACAAGTCAGACGAAGGAAATTTGCTAGCGCCATCGCTTTTCTAGCATTACTTCCCCGAGGAACAGGACAAGTTAGCTCAACAATCGTCGCTCCCCTTGGCGTTTCTATATAGTCAACCAGCACCTCTCTAAGTCCATCTTCCTTTCTCATAGTTTATTATAACATTTCTTTTCGATTTAGTAAAGGATTGGTTCAGATCTTTGCTTCATTTCTCTCGTCCGATTGGGGGTTGGTTGGCCGGACTACTGGCCGCTGGTGGGGTGGGATTTAGCTGATTAGTGGGACTAGGTGCTTTTTTGCCTGGTTCCACCCAAAGATGTTCTTTTTGGTTTAACAGTAAGTTGGCCCACCGAAAGAGAATGGAGAAGAACTGAGTCAGGTGGCCCAGTAATTCCTGAGTAGCTTTTTTCAGGGCTTCGCCCCCTTCTATCTCTTCTTCTTGCCAGAAGAAATCAATAATCACCAGGCGATTATAGGTTTTATAGAGCAAGAGGGCGAGATGATTGCCTCGGGGGAGGACGGGTACTTCTCGCTGAGGCAGGTGTTGCTTGAGGACGGTCATAACTTTAGCCAGGTTTTCTTTGGTTTGGCTAAAACTTTTTTCTTTAATTTTGGGTCGGAGTTCTGCCCATTGGGGATCGATTAAAATGAGATAGTCGGTAAGGGTGACTTGAATCTCGCTAACCACTCGGACTAACTGGTCTAAGTCAGCTAATAGTTTTTGATTGGCATCAGGTTGGCTGGCCAGCCCACCCCGAATCATCGCTGCGGTATTAATCACTTCTCCCAGGATGGTGTTGGTTTCATTGAGGTAATAGCTGAGGATCAATTGATTAGCCATTTTCCTAGCCTTTAGTCTAATGACCCAACCTCTCTTTGTCAACCCCAAATTTCCCCTCCCATGTCCTATACTCCAACATACTCCAACACCGGGTGTTGACCGCTATTCAAACACCGGGTATGTCTCAGGTACGGCACAATGAGCCGATCAGACCGTTTAAGTGAAGTAAGTTATACTCCAAAAAGGGAGAAAGACAACCTGGGTAGAGCCGATTTTAGTTTCTGCCTTAAAGTCAAGATTAACCACTAGGGCTTGCTTGGGTTGATAAATATTGATAAAACTGCGCAGCGAACGGCTGACTCTTTTTTCCTTCAGAGACTGATATTTAACTTCAACGGGAAGCAGTTTTTCTCCTTTTTCTAAGACAAAATCAACTTCGGCTCCCGACTTAGTCCGCCAGTATTTGATTTGATAGTATTTTTCTTGAGCGATTTGTTCAAGAAAAAGGAAAATTAGATTTTGAAAAAGAAAACTCAGTTGGAGGGGCGATTGAACCAGTCCCAAACTGCCCAAAAGCAAATTTCTTATTCCCAAATCAGTGAAATAATAAACTGGAGCCTTGCTGATTTCCCGATGAACCCTTTTGGCCAGGGGAGTAACTTTTTGGATGACAAAAGTTTTCTGGGCATACCAGAGATATTTTTTCACTGTTACTTGGGTCGTCCCCAGAGTTTGGCTGAGGTTTTGGTGGTTAACCAATTGACTGGTCTGACTGGCAATTAGTTTTAATAGGGAACGAAAGATTTCTTCTCGTTCGACGCCCAGGTAGCGGATATCCTTTTCCAAATAGCTGGTCAAGATCTCATTGAGAATAGCACTTTTTTCTTCCAGGCTGGCAGCTAAAATTACTCGGGGATAGCCGCCAAAGTTAAGATACTGGTCAAGATACTCTTTGGTTTTCTCCGGATTCAAAGACAAGTATTGGGC
>JALUUX010000004.1 GCA_027021145.1 Candidatus Shapirobacteria bacterium | reverse complement strand
TGGTTCTTCCACAATGTGGACGGCCACCCCCAGCTTTTCCGCCAAAAAGCGATCAATATTTCTTAGCAAAGAAGTGCCTCCCGAAAGGACGATACCCTTGTCAACAATGTCAGCAACTAATTCTGGGGGGGTGGCTTCAAGGACGCCCTTAATTGCCCCTAAAATCTGCTTGAGTGGTCCTTGAATCGCTTCAGTAACCTCGCCACTAGTAATTACCTGAGTTTTGGGTAAACCATAAATGGCGTCGCGCCCCTTGATGGTCATCTTTTTTTCCTTTTTTAAGGGCAAAGCTGAACCTAACTCGATCTTGATCTGTTCAGCCGTCTGCTCGCCAATTAAGAGTCCATATTTTTTCCGCAAATAATTGGCAATGGCTTCATCGATTTTATTGCCGGCCACCCGAACGCTTTTATGAGTCACCACTCCTCCCAAAGCAATGACCGCTGCTTCAGTAGAGCCGCCTCCCATATCAACGATCATGTGGCCCGAGGGCTCGGCCACCGGAATCCGGGCGCCAATGGCGGCCGCTAAAGGCTCGTCGATTAAATAAGCTACTCGGGCACCGGCATTGAGCGTAGCATCAAGGACCGCTCGCTGCTCAACCTGAGTCACTCCCGAAGGAACACAAATCATTACCTCTGGCTTCAAGAAAAACCAACGGCCACAAACCTGACGGATAAAATAGCGAAGCATCGCCTCGGTAATTTGATAATCGGCAATGACCCCGTCGCGCATCGGTCGAGAAGCGGCGATAAATTCCGGAGTTCGGCCAAGCATTAATTTAGCTTCTTGACCCACTGCCAGAACGCGATTGTCTTCCACTGAAACTGCCACTACCGTCGGCTCATTAAGCACTAGGCCTCGCCCTACTTCCCAGACCAAACTATTAGCCGTCCCCAAATCAATTCCCAATTTTTTTATTATCGACATAGTTATTTATAGTTTGATATTTTAAGAGCGAGATAAAAACTCCATCTCTTTTATCTATGATAACACAGGTCCTTGGACTCCTTGCTTTTGAGTTAGCAAGATGAAGTTAAAAAAGAAGTTGCCTTTCTGCTTCAATCAAACTATCAAAACCCAAAAACCCTTCGCCGCTTATTTTGGCTCAACCCTTACATCTATTATTTGGCAAAAGTTCAGCAACAAGTTCTCACTTAGAAGATGTTGAAGAATTTTTTATCTTTCTCGCCAGTTCTCCTCCTATAGAAATTAATTGCCTTATGTTATCAGGAAAATCTGGAAGCCTCCACCAACGATACCCGGTGGTGTTTAATCGAAACTTATAAAGACCATGCATCTCGACAAGCATGTCCCCAGCATCTTTTGGGCTCGAAGCAGTTTCTACCACCCACCTCAATCGGTCCATCGCTCCTGCATCCCCAGTAACCTCCACTCCTCCTTTCCCTCTTCTGAGAACTACTTCTCTCTCTTCTTTACCTCCTGCTCTATATCTAATTGTTCCTTCTTTCGCATCACGTACCACCTTCTCATATCCCTTAAGCGTAGACACCAACCAGCTAGTCGTACCTTTTCCACTATTAACAACAACAGAAGCATCGACATAATCCACGATATGAAGCTCACCTGATGCTTCCTCCTCAGTCAAACCAGTCCCCCTCAGAAAAAGCCCTTCTGCCACCCTCCTTGCTTGTGAAGTAAGTTCCCCAAAATCCTCTCCTCGCTTACCAAAAAATGTGAAAGCGAATACTCTTCGTCTACCTGCCCGTATCCCCGAAGCAGTCACTAACACCATGGGCCCAGAGTCATCTGGAGTTTCGACAACTTTTTACTGCAATTGCTTGTTGATAAGTTTTACTTCCACGCCAAAAGACTCTTTCGCCTACCCTCCGGGGGACAAAATTAACAGCCGCGAGATCAAATGCTCCCCTGGTCGTATCAACTTTGCCAACATTAACTTCTCCCTCAACCAAAGCATAGTTTTTCTCTTTTCTGGTTTCTAATTCGCCCCTGATCCAGTCACAATAATCCCTTCCTCTCCTCAGCTCCTCATCCAAGCTAAACCGAGAACCCTCAGCACCTTTCCTCGACTCACGCACCCAGCCGTACTTTTGGGCTAACCCTGTCAGCTCAGACAAGGATAAAGGAGGAAGGTTAATATCCACCTTAAAACCCATAATCTCCTCATAAATTCTTTCCGGATTCGCCACCCTCTCTCTCGCTTCTTCCATTTGAGTAAATAAATAGCAACAATTTTAATAAAATTTTTAATAAATTCTACTAATATAATAAAACCACATTGACGCCAAAAAGTCAAGGTTTGGCTAGGAAGTTGACTCTCCTCCAGGAGAAGCCATTTTTTTCTTTTTCTTCTCCACTAACCCAACCAAACGGTCTATACTGGTTGCTTTTGGACCCTCCCAGTGCAAGCGCCCTACATCAATTAATCTCTCCAAGTGGGAATTCAATGAGTAGGATAAATAAGGAAGTTTCCCTGCTTCTACTTCTATCCTTTTCCTCTCTTCATCCGCCTCTCTAATAAGCTCCTCATCAGAATAATATCCCTCAGATATTAGTTCTCTGCCGTTCTTTTCGTATGTTATTACTCTCCCATTTTCATCACAAGTAATTATCGTGGGTCCCGAAGAAAGCCCTCTACCCTCTAAAAAGTAGACGGTTTTCCCATCTTCGGTAACAACACTCGCTTTAGTAACTCCTTGTGGAGTTGCTCCCTCAGGCAATTCCTCTCCCTCTAACAGGGCATTTGCCGTCTCCCTTGCCCTCGAGACTAAAACATCGAAAGGTTGTCCCGCTGTGACATCAAGGGCGAAAGCAAGAACTTTCCGATCCCCTTTTTCTGAAACTCTTGCCACTCTGACAACTAGGACAGTGCCTCGGATAGTTTCAACTAATTGAACCAGAGTAATTGCTTTCCCCCCGCCCCCCTCCTCAATGCGCATCCATTCTGCCGCTCTAAAAGTAGTCCCCTCCTTTACGAGACCTTTCGCACCATCGATTTCCAGTTTAGAGCGAACTTTCACCCAACTAGCCTCGGCTATCTCTCTTCCTTCCGGCCACCTCTCAAAATGTGCTTTAACAGAAGTAAATGTACTAAATAACTCGTCCCTTTTAGCTTCTACCCCTCCAATTCTCTTAGCTTCGGTCTGGGCTAAAAACAATCCATCCTTCTCTCTGACATCCCACCCATTCCTTCTTAACTTATCAATATCTACTTTTCCCTCTTGCACATCTTTTGGTATACCCCCCTCACCCACTTCGCTCATTATGAGTTAATCTTACTAAATTATTAGCCAATCGTCAATAATTTAGATTGAGAAATCAACAACTGCAATCCAGAAAAAGGCCCTGTTGACTATGTTATTATATAAGCTGATGGAGTCGAAGCGGGCGGTTTTGTTTTTGGCGCTAGCTTTTCTCTTGGTGATGAGCGGAACCGTAGCGGCAGCTCTCTTTGTCCGCGGTTATCGCCCCCGCCTTAATCAGCGTCAACTGGGCCTCCAAGCCACAGGGCTATTAGTAGCCAGCTCGGTCCCAGAAGGAGCCTCGGTCTATCTTAATGATAAGCTCGTAACCGCCACCAACGACACTCTCAATTTGCCGCCGGGCGAATATCAAGTTCGCCTCGAAAAAGACGGCTATATTCCCTGGCAAAAACGACTCCTAATTAAAAAGGAAATTGTCACCCAAACTAATGCGGTTCTCTTCCGCTCGGCGCCTGACCTGCGCCCCTTGACCAACACCGGCGCCCTTAAGCCAACCCTTTCACCCAATCGGACTAAAATTGTTTATGGGGTCACTCAGGCCTCTTCGGCTCGAAAAAATGGGGTTTGGCTTCTTGATCTTAATTCCTCTCTCCCCCTCACTCGAGCCAATACCCGTCAACTAACCAGCCAGATCGAAGCCATCAATTGGGACCAAGCCGAGTTCATTTGGAGTCCTGATGCCAAAACCGTACTTCTTCTGGAGCACGACAAGGATGACGCTGTCAAAGCCGCCTATCTCATCGCCACCGATAAATTCACTCCTGCTGATCAACTTCCTGATGTCAGCCTGCGATTGGAAATCGTTCTTAATCAGTGGCGAGCCGAAGCTCAGGAAGAGCTGGAAGTCAAGCTGGCTAAAGCGCCTGCCGCCGTCCGCCAAATCGCCACTCAATCGGCCCAATTGATTCGCTTTTCTCCCGACGAAGAGCGCTTTTTCTACCTGGCCACCGCCTCGGCTCAAATCCCAGCCAATCTTATCCCTCATCCGCCAGCTCGCTCCACCCAGCCAGAGGAGCGCCAGCTCAAGCCCGATCAGGTCTATGTTTATGATCTCAAAGAGGATACTAATTTTCGTCTGGGCCCGGCAGCCGAATTGGGAATTAATACGGAAAAATGCACCAAATCACCCCAATTCCAATGTCTTAATTCCGCCCCTTACTGGCTCGACGACCATCATCTTCTCTTTATTGATCAGTCTAAAAGTGAGATTAAAATTATTGAAGCTGACGCCACCAACCGCCAAACTGTTTACGCTGGTCCTTTCGAAAATAGCTATATTTTTCCCTCTCCTTCGGGGAAAAGCTTAATTATCCTCACCTCACTTCATCCTGATTCACCGGGAAACCTCTACGAAGTCCGCATTCGTTAAAACGCTCAGAGCCAATCACGACGCCAAAAGAAATAGGCCAATCCAGCCGCTAAAACCAAGGATAAGGCCAACAACCACCAAAAAGCGGCCGGGTGGTGG
>JALUUX010000003.1 GCA_027021145.1 Candidatus Shapirobacteria bacterium | reverse complement strand
ACGGCCCCAGCGGAAGTAATCAGATAACCTTGAGGCGGTAAATTGCTGCCAGTTTCAGCTACAGCCCCGACTTTGGTGCTTTGATAAAAAGGCCTCAAAACTAGGAAGAGGGGAGTGCCGTCACTTAAGTCTAGAGTTACTCCCAGATTAAGTCCATCGATTTCACTGCAGCCGCCAATAGTGGTGCTGAAATTATTGCTGCTGGCTCGGGTGGCGTTGGGGTCAAAAGCCCAGCGCCGAATTTGGTAATCGCTGGCCGTCCGGTAAAAGTAGATCGCTTCCAAAGCAGCCGAGCTTTGCCAACAAGCCTTAATGCTCGTTCGATTGTAACCATTATTAAGATCTAGTTGGCCGTCAGGAGTATGGTTGCGGAGCCAAATAATGGCGATTTCTCCTGGTCGAACCTCCAAGGGGTAAAGAAAAGTGGCTTGGTTGCCCTGGTCTTGAATTTGAACTTCAACCTCGTCAACACCAAGCTCATTGGGATTAAGGGTAACGCTAGTTTGGCCCTGGGCTAATTGGCGCAGGGCTTCTTCGATGCCGGCCTCTGCCGCTGAGAAAGCTTTGGCCGATTCGGTTTCTTTTTGGCTAATTTCAACATCAGTGGTGATCTGGCGCGACAAAGAAAAGGCAATGCTCATGCCAATCGCCATTACCGCCAAAATAATTAGGGCTGCTTGGCCACGCTGAGAATTTACGGTTTGACTTCTTGCCAGTTTTTCCATGGTTTTACCCCCACCCCTTCGGCCAGCATGGTTACAATCAGGTCAGGCCGAAAGCGAAAGACTACGGCCGGATTAAGATTATTGTCAGCCCCTAAATCGCGCTGGTTGGTAAGACTGCCATTGCCTTGATTGTCGGCATCAGCAACTAAACTGCCGGCGACAGTTAATTGATCATTAAGATTGTCATTGCTGCCATCTTGAATGGTGATGTTGCCGTCGGCCATAAAGATTCCTTCTAGTTGAGTAACATTGCCATTAATAGTAATATTGCCAGAAACAATTAACAAGGCTAGTCCGCCTTGAGCGACGCTGAGATTGCGATCAATGGTGAGGTGGCCATCAATAAGCCTCATGACCGTTTCCCCGTTATTGACCTGACCATCGGCCAGCTCAGTAATGCCTGATAGGGTTTGGTTGCCGGAAAGCTGGATGTCAGTTTGATCCCAGAAAAGCCGTTGATAATAGGCATAGCCCCGGCTGGTGCTTGGCCGCCAGAGTTGAGTGTCTTCGACTTGCCAATTTTGGGGTTCGCCTACCGCCAAAGCTTGGCCTTGATCGATGCCGCCAGTAGTTTGAGTGGCGACAATACCATTCTCAGAAAACAAGGGGCCACTTGAATTGGTTAGACGATTGGTGGCGAGAAAAGGTAGGCATTCACCACCGTTATTGTAGTCAGTGCGACAGCTTTCGGGAACAGCGACTTGAATCGGACCAAAGCTGATGACATCGCCACCAATGACTTGAGCCCAAGGATCAAGCGTTTGAGAGAAACCGAAATCGAGACCAGTGATTGTGGGGGCTGATTCGACCTGAAAGGTGTCGTCAGTGACGCAGGTGCCAATACTCGGCAGATTAGTGAAATCGCTAATCACATGGAAATAATTGGTAATTGGTTGGATTTGATAAGTTTGGTTGTAGGTTAGGGTAAGGCTGTAGTTGCCGTTGGCATCAGTAGTAGTGCTAACTTGACTGCTATCGCCTAAATTGGTGAAGGTAATGGTTTGGTTGGCTAGACGAGGGGCGGTGGCAAAATCGTCGCAGGTGCTATTGGGATAAGTGCTGGTGACATCATAAATTGTACCTGAGACTTGGACATCACTGGTAATGAGAACCAAATTGTTTTGGCCAAAACGGTGGAAGTCAAAGGCGTTGTCAGGCGCTGGCCCGGCCCAGGGAGAGTTGACTTCCAGGAGGGTATCACCGCTATCGGCAGTTTCATCTTCTAAATTATTTGGTTGGCTAAGATCGCTAACATAAAGGGTGGTATTATATTGGTCGTTAGGAAAGCCTGATTCTAACCGGACTTTCCAATAAGCTACTAATGAGTGGTCCGAGAGATAGAAGTAGGTATTATTACTGCCGCCCAGGACGGTAAAGTAGGGGGTGCTATCGCGGCTAATAGTGGTGTCATTGGGTAAGTACCAGCGATTGCTGTTGGAATCGTGGCGAGCACTGACTTGAGTCCAGCCACCGCTACCGCCAACAGCAAACCAATAACTATCCCGCTGGCTGGGGCTCTCAATTCGGCGATCAAACATCAAGCGGATGGGCCAAGCATTGCCGGTGCCATTGGGTTCGTTGTATTCAGCGTCATTATCGTCACGCTCAATATTGAGTTGAATTCGATAAAGATCGCTAAAGATGCCTTGGGTGGTGCCACTTTCAACCATGACGCCGTCATAGTAAAGACTGGGGCTGGTGTTAGTTGGGGGGCGAAGGACAACTCGGAACTGGCTGCTGGGGGTGTCAGAGGGGAAAGTGAGCGAATAGCGATAGTGTTGCCAATTATTGTTGATTTGGGGACTAACCCAAAGAGCGCGAGCATTACCCCAATCACCACCCTCAGGATAAGATTGGAGACCGATACCCTCTATTGTTTGGCTGCCACTGGATAATTTAGCCCAGAAGGAAAGGGTTAGGGTTTGATTAGCCAAGTTTTGGCCAAAATCAATCCAATCGCTGACTAAGTAAGCGTCATTACCACCAGTTCGACGGAGTCGAACTGACTGGCTGTTAAAGGCGCTGGTAGTGTTGGTGAGATTAGCGCTGATATCGCCACCAGCAGTCCAGCCGGTAATATTGCTGCCGCTACCTGATTCAAAATTGCCATTAGTCACTAAGTTGAGATCAGCTGGGGGATCATCCTGGTCATAAAAAATTGTTTTGAAAGTAAGGACAGTGTTGGTTTGACGAATCACTGTTTCCTGACTGGGGTCATTATCACTATCAGGGTCAATGATTTCACTGCTGATAGCCTGGGGAGGATGTTGTCTTGGGGCTAGGCCGACTTTAATTAATCGAGTGACGAAATGGTATTGGGTATCTGAACAGGCGATACAATTGAGGGTGGTAGAAAATGAGTTAGCGGTAGTATAACCACTATCAGTGCGATTACCAGTGTCGGTGCTATCCCAGCGAATGCTAGTTAATTGCCAGTTGCTAGGGGGAGTGAAGGCAAAAGTGTAGGGTCGAGAAAAAGAGTAGTAATCACCATTAGGCCCGATGCGGATATAACTGCTAAAGGTTTGGTTGCTGGGAAAATTAGGGCTGGTGGTATTAAGAAAACCGCTATTGAGTTGGCTTTCGCAAATGACATTGTGTTCGTCGGTGGTATTGACAATGCAGTAACCAGCTGTCGAGCCAAAATCGCAACAGAAGATATCGCATTGCCAACAGGTGCTGGTGTCGTTAGGGTCGGGCGTTTTGTGAGCCCAGACTCGGTTCCAGGTGCTACTTTCTTGGTTGGGAATACCAGTGAAGCTTTCACTGGTACAATCATTGCCGTTACAAATAACATCAATTTTAATATTATTAATAACTTCGCCGGGAAGAGAGGTTTGCTCGCTGTCAGGGTCCCATTGACCGTTGCGATTGAGGTCATAGTAGAACCAAATTTTGTAATTAGCGTAAGGAGGCCAGGTAGTGCCTCCACCCGAGCTACAACTGTTGCAGCAGAGGGGGGTATCTGGGTTAGCAGCTTGGCAAGCGCCATTGTCGTCGATCTGGCCCTGACATTGTCCCGTGGCACAACAAACTCCGCTACAATCCGGCGGCGGCACCGGCGTGGGAGTGGGGGTTGATCCGGTCCAAGTGCACCATCTTGCTCCCCCTCCCTCACAATCATATCCTGCCGCTAAACAAGGATTTTCGCAGGCCCATTGACTGGCGGCAGTATTACAACCGATTGATCCAGCTGACTCGCCATAAGGGCATTGATTTTCGCAGGTGCAGGGGTCATCAATGCCCTCAATACATCCTGGTGGGTCACAAACATAAGTGTAATTATCACAAGTTACAGAAGTGCCAGAACAAGCTGCCTTTATCTCTGTTTTCCTAGTAATAATGCCAGAGATTAATAATAGTAACGAAGCGAGAATAATTATTGGCAATTTATTTCTTTTTTTCATTTATTTCCGTGATAATAAAAAAAATGGTGGTTCAACTTGGCCTGCTTTTTGGGTTAAATACTTTACTTTAGCCTGACGCTCTTCTTCTCCTAATTGAAAAGAATCATTGATGGAGAAGAAAGCGGCTCTTAAAGCCAGGATCGAAAATCGACGGGATATTTCCCTTTCGCTCATATTTCCGTAATTAGAAGGGTTTAAATAAACGATTAGGTGAAGCTCATTGTGGCCTTCTATCCTGGCTCCTAAGGCGGAATGAATTATTTTGGTTTTTCCTGTTCGTTCATCGAAGCTATTTTTTGGCTTTTGATCGCTTAAGTGAAAAACTACCTTAGTAATAGTAAATGCTCCCCTTTTTCCCCTAATTCTAATATTTTCAGGTTGCCAGAAATTGATCAAATCAAGATATTCTTCTAGTTGTTTTCTGTTGCTGATACTTGCTTGAAAAAGATCGGTGTCTGATACTACTTGTATAGTTTTAGATCTATGTTTAGTTAAATTTAGATAATCAGGGGTTAATTTGATTAAAAGCAACACAAAGCCAGTTCCGATGAGACCAAAGAGAAATAGGACCGTCTTTTTGGAAATTACCGACTTAATCTCTGGTCTCATTATAGTTTAAATATACCAGAGGGGAAATAATCATACAACTTGACAGAGCTAATATTGGAAGGATGGAGAGATTAGTTTGTGAGGAGCTTAATTACTCCTATACGTTTGCCGTTTATTTCGGGAGCCAACTGATTAATAATTTCAGGGTAGTCTGTGACAGGGTTACGATTTTGAGTTGCATCTTTTCCGCCTGCTAAAATTTTGACATAACTTATCCAACCTAATCCCAAAGCAACAAGTCCGTTAGCTCTTAGAGAACCACCCTCTAACAAGGTAGTATTGTATATTTTGATAGTTAGACCGCCGTCAGCCCTTCTTAGATAAGTAAAGCTGGTGTTAAGACTGTAGCCTACGGGGCCTGCTTCATCAGTAAACACAATTATTATTGGCTTGCCCAGATCAACAATACTGGGGGCAATTTCTCCTCCTCCTTCTGGTTGAGTGAGCATGGGGTAAAGAATTGGTAATTCTTGAGCTCGTTTTTCTCTAATTAGCTTAAGGGCGCCCTCTACTCCTGTTAACCCCCTCTGGTTCATTTCTTGCTGAAAAACTATCACGGGGGTAGGATCAAGGCTGTATTTCACTCCCGAAGACATGAAGGGGCTAAAGTTGGATAGATCTAAAGTTAGAGCTCTGGCGATAGCCAAATCTACTGCCGATTGGAGTCTTTCTTGAGCGTCAGGAAATTGTTCGGTATTTAATTGAATGCCCGTGATACCCTTATTAACCATGGATGGTTCGAGGACCAAAGTAATATTCCCCCAGTTGTTGACTTGTTCAGTAGTAGGTTCGCTAGTAGAAGGTTCGCTTTTTGACTCAGTTTTTTGCCACTGACCTGGCTCTCCTGGTTGATATTCGTAGAGCACTTTTCCTTTACCTGTGGTTGGTTGATTAGGGGCATTAGGGGCAGTGGGGGTAGGGGTGATGATTTCTCGACCCTCAGAGTCTTGTTGATAAGCGACAATAACTGGTTGCCCCTCCTCATTTTGAGCAAGACCAATCCTGACTCCACTCTCTGGGCCTAGGTTGTCGGGAAGAGGGGGAAGAGATTGGGTGGTGACCGTGTTTTCGCCTGTCGAGCGAATAGCATAATGGCCATAACTTTCGTTTGTAACCGGATTAGTTAGGACTACTAAGGCAGTCGGCCTTCCTTGATCATCAACAGTCCACGCCATGGCTACGGCTAATGACTCACCTTGAGAAGAATCGCTGAGAAGATCAGAGATAATAACTTTAAGAAGTCCCTCTAAGGCTTTTTCCATTAGTTCTCTAGCTGAAGAGACTTGATCAACACTTATCTGCCATCCAGGCGCCTCTGGGGTTCCGGTTGGAGTAACAGTCACTCCGGGTGAAGGGGAAGGCGATTCGGGAGTAACTGTGATTTCTAGTTGCTCTTGTTGACCGTTCCAGGTGGAAAGAGTGACGGGAACGGTAACTGGCGTAGGCGTCTCAGTGGTTTCGGTGGTTCCCGGTGTTTCCGGAGTTTCAGTGGTTCCTGGGGTCTCAATCGTTCCCTGGGCCTCAGGAGCTGACTCATTACTAGTGGCCTCTTGAGCCTCGGGCCCAGGTCGAGGGGTTAATTTTTCGGCTGGGGGATGACCTGAGGTTTGGCCTGTTTCTTGATTGTTGCTGGGCACTACCACTGGCGCTCCCTCTTGATTGGTTACAGTAGTAGCACAGGCTGTTGTTAAACTTAAAACAGTAAGAACACATAGCCCTTCTACTAATCTTGATCTTGATCCTGGTCCATTGGGTCTTCCCGCATCGTTAACAACTGTGTCAGGTATTCTTGTGTCAGGTATTCTTGGTTTTTTTCTTAGGTTGTTAGGGGGTTGGAGGGCGGGATCCTTTGAAGGATTATTAAGGTGGGCAGGATGCTGACCTTCTTCTAGTCTTGTTCCCATAAATGTTTCTATTGAGCTTAGAATAACATAAGTTAATTAACTTGTCAATAGGAAATGATGGAAATTGTTTTTATGGTTCATGGGTAACTTGGGTTGGTTGGGAGGCCGAGGAAAATTAGGAGAGGCCTCAAGAAAAATAATAGTTTCATTATAAGTTTTATTATAAAAATTATTGGGTCTGGCTAGAGACTAAGAGAGTAAGAAAAAGGACTTTTGAGTTAGGAATTTAGATGGTAGAATTAGCTTTGCCATGATGATTGTGGCTGAAGCGATCGAAAGAAAACGCCAAACAGAGGAAGAGTTAATCTTGGGTGAGGCGCTTTCGGCAGAAGAGCGGAGGGACTTAGCTAATTTGGTCATTAGTCGGTTGGAAGAGCTTCAAAATGGCAGAGGGCCAAGATTAGCAGACTTAATCACCTCTTTTCAATCTCTTCAAGAAGAGCGCTGGTCTAAGCTACCAGAAGAAACCGATTCAATGAGAGTCAAGAAAGAGGATTTGGCTTGGCTGACGGCCCATCTTTTGGAGGAAACAAGGCAAGTTTGGGGAAGAATTAGGGGAGGGGAATTTGAGATTCATCGCTGTCAGATTGAGGCGGTCCTGGTTTTAGTGGTAGAGCGGAGTTGGGCTCAAATAGGTACGGGCGAGGGAAAAAGCGATGTCATTTTAGCTTTAGCCATGGCGCTGGAGTATTCAATTACTGGGGGCCAAGTAATGCTGATTACTCCCTTTCCAGATCAGATTCTTCACAATGCGGCTTTAGTGAGAGAGTTATTGACGCGACTAAGAGAGGAGGTTCCTTCTTTAGAAAATCATCAATTAAGGCCTGAATATTGGACTTCTTTGGGATCGAGAGACGAGGAGGAGTCATTAGTAGCTGATTTAACTCGGCTGCATCAATTAAGAGCTTTGCTTGACTTAATGTTGCCAGAAAATGCGAAAGAACTGTCAGAAGTAAACTCGCAAATCCAAAAATCAAGCAAATCGATTCAGGCTAAAAGGAGCGAAAAAAGTTTAAGCTCATATCCGGCGATAATTATGGTTTCTCCCAGTGAAGCGGTTTTTGGTTTTGGGGGTCAGGTTAAGTTGCCTCTGGATAGAAGGAGGCTATCGAGGGTGGTACTTGAGGAAGCTGACTTGCTTATGGAAGAGCCAATGCCCTATATTATTTCTTCGCCCGAAATAACTGGGGACCAGTTAGCGGCCGAGCTGGCTCTTTGGCTTCTGGCTCATCAAGTAGTGGACTTTATCGATCAATTACCCCAGGAATACTGGGGGCGAGGAAAGATTAGTGGGGCTTATTTATTGAAGCCTGAGGCTGAAGATGAGGTTGAGCAGCTTTGGCAGCAAGCTCAGAGAGAGTGGGAAGAGGGGATTGATTCTTATCTTGAAGACAGGAAAAAGCCGATTGAGCAGTGGGCAAGAGGTTTGTTGGGGAAAATTGAGTTTGAGGGCGATCTATTTTCTAAGCATTGGCCGACTTTAAAGGAAAGAATTATTAATGAGTGGCGTCAAATTAGGGACCAATGGCTTGAAGAGGAGCGAGTTTTTGCCCAAGAGGCGGGCCCCACCGGCGAACCTTTTCGGGCCAAGGATGTTGGTTGGCCTTTTAGTTTGTTGCCTTCAACTTTAGCAATTATTAGGCAATGGCAGGATGGATTTAATTATGTGGCTAATCCTCTTCGGCCTCGGCGGCCAACTGGTTGGGTGGAAGGAAGAATGAGGATTGCCGATCCTTGGGTCCGAGTGGTGCTTCAGGTTTGGAGCGGTAAAGCGAGGTCTGAAATGACTTTTGACCCTGACCTTGTGGGTCAAGTAATTGATCAGACTACTTTTCCCGTTTTCTTGGCTTCATTGAGAAAACAAGGGGTGACGGTGGTTGGAGTTTCGGGAACTTTGGGGCAGGTTGGAGCTAGGGTAGTGGCTATTGAGCGTTGGCGCTATCAAGAACCGAGGCTGCCTGAGCCTGAAATTTTGGAAACTTGGGAAGATTTAGTGGGCGAGGTTAAATCTCGAGTTAAAAATAAAGGAGTGGTTTTAGTCGCCTGTTTTTCTGATTGGGAAGCGACTCAGTTGTCCGAATCTTTGGGGGAAGAAGAGGTGGTGGTAGTTACCAGCAAAACTCCACCCGAAGTAGTAAAGGCAAGTTTTGATTTGGCCCGAGAAAAGAGAAGGTCGGGAGAGAATTTAGTATTAATAGTGGCTGGCAAGGCCGGTCGAACGGTTGATCTTAATCCTGAAAGATTGGTTATTCTTGGTCTCCCTGGATCAGAGAGTGATTTGTATCAATTAGCCGCTCGACTGCGGCGGAGAAAAGATGAGCGGGTTGATTGGTCAGAAGTAATTCATTGGCTTTGTTATCGACGGGAAGGCCCTTTTTCTCTTGTAGATGATCCTCGGTTGGGACTGGGTCCAGCTCGAGTGAGACGAATTAATCCCGAGAGAGTGAAACGATTGGTGAGTCGGCTAGGAAAAGAGAGGAGGGAAGCGCAGCAAAGATTGAGTCTTTTAGTAGAACTACTTCGAGAAGTGCGCCGGGAATTTTTGGCTCATTTTGAGAGAGCGCTTCCGAAGGCGGTCCCAGAGGCACTCTTGCTTGAGGATGACTTTTTTCTTGAATTGATTAGACAAGCTTTTAATTCTCCTTTGCCTTGGGAAAAATTAATGGAACAGATGCATGCTTACGGGGCGGCCGGCTTTTCTTTGGGGGAAACAGTGGCCTCTATGAGGAGAAATTTAAGGGAGTTTTATCGGTGCAAGCTGAGGCAATGGTTTGTGCCTCAGGTTGAGGAACAAGAGGGGTGGGCGCTAGTCTGGTTTGCTTGGCCGGGCCGACAAAGTTGGCGGGCCTTGGTTTTTGAATCTCAAGGAGATCGGGGCGAGTGGCAGTTTCGGGGTCGATTGAGTCCAGAAGCTGATCCGAGAAGAGTTGGGATTCCCGGCCTTACTCCAGAACAAGTAGAGGCGATTGTTAAGGAGTTGAAGTCAAGATACCAATCAACAGCCAAGTCAGCAGTCGAGCTCCTTATTACTTCTTTACCGATTAAGTTCGAGTCGGGTTGAGGGGATTGATAACCAATAGAAATGAAAGGACCAAATTTTGTGCCGATCGGCCGGGATTTTGGTTAATCGAAAGAGTGCTTGGAGCCAGAAGTTTTGATTTTTTGTGCTACCATAAAGATAGCCTTAATGCTTGGGGGAATAAAATAACAATGGGTGATGGTCAGGTGATTTGTAGGCCGGAGAGTCATCAATTTCTCTTTTTGTTAGGATATCTTCAGGCGATACTGGATACCGCTTCACTTTTGGCCGAAAAGCAAAATTTTCCAGCTTTATCTCTTGCCCTTGATCTTATATTTCAACTAATACCAGATGAAATTGTTAACTTAGACACTATTGACTATGATCGTTTTTTCACTGGTCCTTTTTCTAGCGACTTAATTTTAATCATCAAGGAATCATTGGAAGTTTGGAAAGAGGTTCAAGAAATTAGGACTTCTCA
The DNA here is from genome assembly GCA_027021145.1 of Candidatus Shapirobacteria bacterium. Taxonomy (GTDB): domain Bacteria; phylum Patescibacteriota; class Microgenomatia; order UBA12405; family JAHJSD01; genus JALUUX01. The sequence continues at coordinate 10,281 of JALUUX010000003.1, read as the reverse complement.
AAAAGAGCAAATTGATTTTTCTGCAATCCGGCGAAAGCTTAACACTATCCTCCAACTGATTACCCAACTAAAACTTCAAACTGGCATGACCTCGGCTGATCTTAAGAGTAGCTAATCAGGCTTGATTGGTTTGGATTGACTTGGGATTCGGCATGTTGCAAATTAATGTGAAGTATTGTTTAATAACCTATTACCCATAATTAATTATAAGCTTATAAGGCAAACATGAATGTGTATCTTGTTAGACACGGCGAATCGGAGGGAAATAAAAAACAGATTCATCAAGGAGAAAATATTCCTTTGTCTGAGCAAGGAAAAAAACAGGCAAAATTGATTGCTGAGAGATTGGAGGAGACAAATATTGATATTATTTATTCGAGTCCTTATTTGCGCGCCAAGCAGACAGCTGAAATCATCGCTGATAGATTAGATATTCCTGTAGAGTATTGGGAAGAGCTGAGAGAGAAAAAAAATCCTTCTGAGTTAGAGGGGTTAAATTATAGTGATCCAAGAGCACTAGAAATTAAAAGAGTCATTAAGGAGAACGAGTTAAAACCAGATTGGAAATTTTCGGATGAGGAGAGTTTTAATGAGCTTTTAGCGAGAGCAAAAGATGTAGAAAGACGCCTGCTAAAGCAACATTGGGCACAAAACATTCTTTGTGTTTCTCATGTCAAAATTATCTTCATGATTGTCTTAAGTATGTTGTTTCAAGAAAGGTTGACTCCCGGAATATTTTGGCAGTTTTATTATCACTCGAGGTTAATGAATACTGGCATAACTCATTTAAAATTCGAAGAAAAATTGGGGTGGAGTTTGGTTACCTGGAACGATGTCACTCATTTTGCGATGGCCAAATAAGCTGTCACAGCCTGGAGGCCCGCGGTTTTTGCGAACTACAAAATAAAGCTTTTGGAATCGCTGTTTTTCTGAGATTTTTAACCCCTTCTCATACTTTCCATTATAGGATATAATATCGAGGGCATGATTTATAGTTTTGTAATAGTGATGAATGACAGAACGAACCATTGTTGGAGTCCCTCTTCATATTAGGGAAAGACCAGAAACGCTCAAATTTTGTTTAGAGAATATAGATGACTGCCTGAGTTTTCTGGGAATAGATGCAGGGATCATAGTTGGGGTTAATGGAGAAGGACTTTCTGATGAGAATTTTAATAACCTTTGTGGAACAATCAATAGGTCTAGATATAACGCGGACATTAGTTTTATCCGAACTCGTCCCGGCATAGTTAATGCGACCAAAGCGATTGGAGAGGTGGCTGAAGAGCAAGGATGTGGTCGGATATTTCTTACAGATGCTGATATTTCTCGTTTGCCGAGATCACTTTATTACATGTGGCGAAGGGGAGAGGCCCCAATTATTGGAGCGAATTATTCTGCCTATCCAGAGGAAATTATGATAAGAGCTGGAGTCGGACTGACTCCTCAGGAAATAGCTTTTATGAGAATATTCGAGGCAGACAAACATCCATTGATGAGGGAGTTCACCTTTCCGCATAGACCTAGGAGAAGGCTCAAAGGCAGTTTATTACTCGTTGATCTCAATTTTCTCTTTAGGATGTATGGTTCCCAACAAATTACTTCAGATAGTGTTATGAACATGAGAGTGCTTGACAGGGATAGGCAACTTATTCCTTCGGCAGGATTTTTTCACTTTGCTCGGGTTGATCTCACCGATCACTTTATAGGGAGATTGAGACATTTTAGAGCTGCTGCATCTGAGGGTAGGTTAAAAGAGTTTGTTGAGCGATCTATTATTTATGATAGAGAGACGGCAACAAGAATTGCTGCCAGAGCAAGGAATAAAGATCCTGGATTATCAGGAGTAATTTCTAACTTTCTCATTAAGTGTGCTCTTGAGAAAAAGGTTACTGAAATATGTGGAAAGATTGCTTCCGGTCGCAGTCCCGATATTTCTACTTTGAACACCGAAGTGGATATTTTAGATTTGCAGGTAAATTCTCTAGAGGAGGCAGAAAGGATTGTTTCCGGATTATTGGGTAAGTATTTGAAAGTTGAAGAGTTATATGGACCGGTGACGAAGGGAAGGGGGTTAACCAATGGTCGCTTCAGAGTTCCGATTGATCTGAAGCCGTTTCTGGGTAATGATTACTATCGAGGGATGCTTTGTCGATATTTGGGTTTACCTGAAGGAGTAGAAGTCTAGGGGATTAAGTTATTAGTTTTATATTGGAGCGATGTGAAAGAAATAAGAATAGGCGTAGATATTGGTAAGACTATTAAACAAGACAGAGGAATAAGTGTTTATACCTGGGAAATTTTGAGACGCTTTAAGAGGGTAAGTCTCGAGGAGAAGTTTAAATTAGTCTTGTTTTATTATCCAGATAGAAGGCCTGATGGTAATTTTCGGTTGCCCGATGTAGAGTTGAGACAACATCCATACTCGGATAGCTGTGGGCCAATAAAAACTTTGATATGCGAACAAATTGTGAATCCTATCTATCAAGGTATGGCGGTTGGATTAGATGTGCTGTGGCATCCTCATAACCGCGCGCGCTTGGTTAATCCGATTAATTATGTGGTGACTTTACACGATGTTTTGCCTTTGTCACGACCGGATCTTGCTGGTTACCTTGAATCTCTTAGAAAAAGACTTTTGTATTGGAGCAGAACTTACGCCGCAAGATTTGCCGATAAAATTATAACCACTTCACATTTTAGCCAAGAAGAGATAATAAAATATCTTGGCGCTAATCCAGATCGGGTAGTGGTCATTTATAGTGGTGTAAATCGAGAAATTTTTAAGCCACACAAAGATCAAGAAGAAATTTCAGAAGTGAAAAGAAGGTATGGGTTGCCTACTCGTTATATATTGACTACTGGTAGCTATGCGCCCCATAAAAATCATCTTAGTTTAATTGAAGCTTACAGGAGAAGTAATCTACCGAAAATAGGTGTTGGTTTTGTAATGGTAGGTCCGAATGATGCTAGTGGTTATAGAAAAGGATATAATCTAGTAAAAGAGGAAGTAGAAAAAAGAGGGTTATCCGGGAGAGTAAAAGTACTCCCTTCTGTACCCCTAGATGATTTGGTTTTGTTTTATAATGGGGCAGAATTTTTTACGACAGCGTCATTGTATGAGGGATTTGGGCTAACCCCATTAGAGGCGATGGCCTGTGGGGTTCCCGTTATTGCTTCAAGAGTGGCGGCTATTCCTGAAATTTGTGGTGATGCAGCTTGTTATGCGGATCCGAATAACCCCATGAAATACGCGGAATTGTTTGATAGATTAATTGCTGATACTGCTTTGCGACACCAGTTAGTAGAGAAAGGAAGTATTCGAGTGAAAAAATTTGATTGGTTTGAAACTACTGAAAGAACTTTGGAAGTTATCATGTCTGTTGTTAATTATGGGAAATAGAATCGAAAGAAACTATTGTTGTGAAAAAAATAGCTATCTGGCAGACCTTAGGCTATTTGCTATGATTCATAACTTACTAGATGAACCTCCTTTAGGACGCTTTTTTGTAGTGACAGGAAGTCATGCTGTTCAACTTCTTACGGGAGAAGAGCTTTATCACAACGATTTAGACGCTAATATGTTTGTCAGATCTGGAATGGCTTTGGATCAAGTAGAGAGGTTGATTAGTTTAGTTAATCAGGATAGTTCTACTAGCTTTACTCTTTTGAAGAAAACTGATGATAGACTCGAATACGATGTTGTTAGCTTAGAGAACGATCGTCCAAGAAGGGTGGAATTGCAGATTATTAGTATTGATAGGTGGACAAGAAGAGAGTTGAAGGATTATTATGACCTTGTTGTGGGAATAAATTCTAGCGGAAGAGAGGTTATAGTTCCTATAACCGCTGTTTCTAAAAGTGGTTTTATTTTTCGGGTGAAGACATTACCCTATTTGATTGCCACTTGGGTGATTCGGCTTTCTGGGTTAGCGCTTAACCCTAAAAGGGCAATAAGAGATAGTGATATTGAGCATATAAGGTTATTGTTAGAACAGGGTTATAGCTATGATGAAGTTGTGGCGGCGATGAGATGTCATCCCCAGATGCCCAGTAATTATTCAGAAGAAGAGATTTTTCAAAGAGCCATGGAGGTAGTCAATTCTGATGGTGAGCGGACCGAGAATAAACGGCGACTTACCTCCAACTGATTACCCAACTAAAACTTCAAACTGGCATGACCTCGGCTGATCTTAAGAGTAACTAATCAGGCTTAGTTGACGGTGGGGGGGTGATTTGATAAACTTGCTCAGCAATGATCGATTTGAAGCGAATACCGAAAACTGAGTTTTCGGCCGCTGTGGCTCAAATTGCCGGTGAACGGGGAATTGATCCTAAGGTGGTAATTGAGTCAATTAAAGCGGCCATTCTAGCGGCTTTTAAGCGTGATGCCCGAGAGCGAGGGGTGGCGCTTGAGGAAGAGGGCGAGTATCAGGTTAAATTGGATCCGGAGACAGGGGAGACCAAAATTATTTTGATTCGGGAGGGCAAGGAAAAAGAAGTTACCCCGCCAGGTTTTGGGCGCATTGCCGCCCAGACGGCAAAACAAGTAATTCTCCAAAAAATCCGCGAGGCAGAAAAAGAAGCCCTTATTCGTCAATTTAAGAAACGAGTGGGAACTTTGGTAAATGGAGTGGTCTTGCGCTTTGATGGTCCCCGGGTAATTGTCAGCATTGGTAAAGCCGAGGCCATCATGCCGCGCGAAGAGCAGGTCAAGAAGGAACACTATCATTCCTCTCAGCGACTGGTTTTTTATCTCAAGGAAATTCGGGAGGAAGACGGGCGAAAATATATTGTTGTTTCCCGAGCGGCGCCGGAATTAGTGGTAGAGCTCTTTCGGCGAGAAGTGCCCGAGGTAACTTCTGGGGCAGTAGAAATTAAGGCTATTGCCCGCCGACCAGGCGAGCGCACTAAGGTAGCAGTGGCCTCGACTCAGCCTGGGGTCGATCCCGTGGGCTCTTGTGTCGGTCAAAAAGGGGTTCGGGTTCAGGCCGTGATTAGAGAATTAGGAGAAGAAAAGGTAGATGTGATTCCTTACAGCGAAAACGCTAAGCAATTTATTGCCGCTGCTCTCTCACCGGCAGAAAAGGTAGAAGTAGTCGAAGTTGATTCCGAAACAAAACAAGCACGGGTTTTGGTAGCTGAAGACCAGTTAGCCATGGCTATTGGCGATAAAGGAGAGAATGTTACTCTAGCAGGCCAGTTGACGGGCTATGAAATTAAAGTTGAAGCCAAAGAAGAAAAACCAGAGAAGAAAAGCAAAAAAGAGAAGCGTCAAGAGAAAAAGGAGTAGTATGAACGGGAGGAAGCAATTTTTCTATGAGCAAGAAACAGGAGCATTCTTCTGGTTCCGAATTGATCAGACGGCCTCCAGTAGTGACGGTTATGGGTCATATTGACCATGGCAAAACTACTCTTCTTGATAAAATTCGCTCCACCCGTCTGGCTCATCGAGAAGCCGGAGGCATTACCCAACATATTGGCGCCTCTCAGATTGAGTTTCAAACCAAAGAAGGCGAATTAAAAAAGATTACTTTTATTGATACTCCCGGTCACGCTGCTTTTACTAAAATGCGGGCCCGAGGGGTCGAGGTGACGGATCTAGTTGTCTTAGTGATTGCCGCTGACAGTGGGGTTCAGGCCCAAACTAAAGAATGTCTTGATCATATTAAAGCGGCTCAGGTTCCCTTTCTAGTGGCGATTAATAAGATTGATTTGCCTGCAGCCAATGTTGATCAGGTTAAAGCCGAGTTGGCGGAAATGGGCGTGGTGCCGGAAGATTATGGCGGTCAAGTGGTAACAGTGCCGGTCTCAGCTAAAACTGGAGCGGGAATTGATGAGTTGTTGGAGATGATTGTCTTGATGGCTGAGCTTCAAGAGTTAAAGGCCGATCCCAAGGCGCCCCTAGAAGGAGTGGTGATTGAAGCCAGTTTGGATCGTCAGCGTGGGCCAGTAGCGACAGTGCTAGTAAAGAATGGCCTTTTGGCTCGAGGAGATGAGATTTTTGCCGAGGCAGTGAGGGCCAAAGTTAAGGCGATGCGCAATTGGCTAGGAGAAACTGTAACTCAAGCCTATCCGGGCGATCCGGTGGAGGTCTTGGGATTTGAGTCAGTGCCAGCGGTTGGAGCGAGAGTGACCCCAGAACCGGTCACTTCCTCAACTAAATCTTCTCAGGCAGCAACTCAACCAGTCAAGCCAAGATTGCCAGAAGAAGATGAGGGGCTAAAATTGATTGTTAAGGCCGATGTTCAGGGAACTTTGGAGGCGCTGCTGGCCAGTTTGCCGACGGAGGTTAAGATCGTTCATGCTGGCGTGGGCGAAGTAACTGACAGCGATGTCTTTTTGGCTCAGACTACCGGCGGAAAAGTGATTGCTTTTAATGTTCGGGTTTCTCCGGCTGCGGAGCGGGTGGCCCGGCAAAACAAGATTGAGATTATGACTAGTAAGATTATTTATGAGATTTTAGAAGCTGTTGAAAAGTGGTTGGTTAAAGAAGTCGATCCGCTTGAAGGAAAAGAAATTTTGGGTCGAGCTGAGATTGTGGCCGAATTTAAAATTAAAGATAAACGAATTGCTGGTTGCCGGGTAAAGGAGGGTAAGATTGTGCGGGGAAGTAAGATAATCTTATGGCGTCAAGAAGAAGTGGTGGGCGAGGCCGTTGCTGCTTCTATGAGACATCATCAAGAGGACATCGAAGCGGCGGAAAAGGGAATGGAATTTGGTTTGGTCTTTTCTCCTAGTCTTGATTTTCGCCCCGGTGATGTTATAATATCCTATAAGTAGATAATTATGGCAAATCAACCGGCAATTAACCAGGACCAAAAACAGCGTTTTCAGCGTCTTTCTCAGATTGTCCTCAATCAGGAGCAATTTTTGGTGGTAGTCAATGGCCAGGATTATGATTCTGTAGCGGCAGGAACGGCTTTGACTTTATTGCTCGAGTCACTCCAGAAGAAAGTGATTCTCTATTCCCCCAATTCGGTTAAATCAAAAGAGGTGGAGGCGCTTCAAGGTTGGGACCGAATTAAAACCCAATTGATCGAGAATAGCAATAAATTATTAATTGCTCTTGATTGTCCCGTTGACCAGATTGAGAAGGTTAGTTCTCAAGATGATCAAGGCAAGTTGACTTTGGTAGTAGAATTTCAATCACCTGATCAAGTAATTGATGCTCAGAAAATTAAGATTCAGGCGGCTAATCCTGAATTTCAAGCCGGCTTTATTATTGATGCCTCCTTTGAAGAAGGTCAGAATTTAGTCCAGGGACCGTTGGTTTGGGTTTCTCGTTCGGGGACTAAGCCTAATTGGGCTGAAGTTAGTTTTAGCGATCAGAAAGCCAGTCTTTCTGAGTTAACGACAACGATGATGGCTCACGCGGGCTTTCAGTGGCCCGGTTCAGCGGCCAAAAATCTTTACCAGGGGATCAAAAAAACGACCAATAATTTTGAGTCGGCTGATTCAATTGCCCTAGAAACAGCGGCTTATTGTTTGAAGATCATAGAAAAAGAAGCGCAGGGAGGGGGAACCATGCCTCAGGCGGTTTCGCCTCAAGCGGCAGCGCCAGCGCCAGGAGTACCTCAAATTTCGCCTGAAGCTGTGGAGCAAAAAGAGGGAGTAAGTCCCGAAGGAGGGGCAAAAACTACTCCTGGGTGGCAAAAACCACCTATTTTCACCGGGGCAACTACCCCCAAAGTATGATATAATTCCTTGCGTTTCTCAAAAAAGTCAACTATATTAGAATTAGCAGTTAAAAGTTAGTAGTTTGTTCGGGTGCCGTTAACCAAAGAAGAAAAGAGCGAGATTATTAAGAAGTTTGCCCAGGCTAAGGGCGATACGGGGTCGCCTGAGATTCAGGTGGCTTTATTGACGGCGGAGATTGCTAAGCTTCAAGCTCATGTTAAAGAGCATAAGCATGATGTTCCGGCCAAGCGGGCGTTATTGAGTAAGGTGGCTAAGCGTCGGCGGTTGCTCCGCTATTTGACTTCCCGCAATCCGGAGCGGTATCAGAAATTGATTAAGGCGCTGAAGTTGAGAAAATAATGAAGAAAAAAGAGAAAAAGCTTCTTCTTGGAGGAAGAGAATTAGTTTTGGAAACCGGTGAACTAGCTTCTCGGGCCACGGCGGCGGTGGTGGCACGCTATGGGGGAACAGTGGTTTTAGCCACAGTGGTGGCCAATGAGCCGCGAGAGGATCTGGACTATTTTCCTCTTCAGGTCGAGTATGTGGAGCGGCTTTACGCTGGTGGTCGGATTAAGGGGAGCCGCTGGGTAAAGCGAGAAGGGCGACCTTCTGATGAAGCGGTTTTGGCAGCTCGGTTGGTGGATCGGTCAATTCGCCCTCTTTTTCCCGAGCAATTGAAAAATGAGGTTCAAGTGATTTTGACCGTTTTGTCGGTCGATCATGAAAATGATCCCGCTGTTTTAGCCGCTATTGCCACTTCAGCGGCACTTCATATTTCGCCCATTCCTTGGGCGGGACCGTTGGCAATTCTACGAATAGGTTTTCGAGACGGCCATTATTTTGTTAATCCGACCAATAGCGAGCAAGAGAACTCTGATCTCGACTTGATTGTTAGTCTTGGGCCTGAAGGGGTAGTAATGCTCGAGGGGGGCGCTAATCAATTGGCCGAAGAAGATTTTGTCGGCGCGATTGAGTTTGCCCAGGAAGAAGGGAAAAAGTTAATGGCCTTTATTGATGATTTTCGCCAAGAAGTAGGGGTCGAGAAGTTTGCTTTGCCTGAGCCGGAGGCGGCGGCGATTACTAAGATTGAGCAGTTGGCTCGACCGGAAATTGATCAGTTGGGAGAATTGGTTGATGAGACGGTTTTCGAGCAGCTAGAGGCTTTGGCAGAGAAAATTAAAGAGACGACCGAGGGAATCAGTGCCAACTTGATTAGTCAGGTAGTGACCAAGCTTTTTAAGAAAAAATTGCGAAAACAGATTTTGGCTGGCAAGCGGCCTGATGGTCGCCGTTTTGACCAAATTCGACCATTAAAAATTAAAGTAGGAGTTTTACCTCGAACTCATGGCTCAGCTATTTTTCAGCGAGGCGAGACTCAAGTTTTAACGGTAGCCACTTTAGGCGCTCCTTCTTTGCGCCAGTGGATTGAGGGTCCTGAAGGGGAAGAAATTAAACGCTACATTCATCATTATTATATGCCGCCTTACGCTACTGGTTCTACCGGTCGGGTGGGTTGGCCTAAGCGGCGGGAGATTGGCCACGGTGCTTTGGCCGAAAGGGCTTTGGTGCCCGTGATTCCCTCAGAAGAAAAGTTCCCTTATACTATTCGTCTTGTTTCTGAGGTCCTTTCCTCAAATGGTTCAACTTCAATGGCCAGTACTTGTGGCTCGACTTTGGCCTTGATGGATGCCGGGGTGCCAATTAGTGATCCAGTGGCCGGGATCTCGATTGGTTTGGTCAAAGAGGGGAATCAATATCAGCTTTTAACTGATATTATCGGCTTGGAAGATTTTAATGGCGATATGGACTTTAAGGTAGCGGGAACTGAGAAGGGAATCACCGCCATTCAGGTTGATATTAAACTTCAGGGTTTGTCTTTAGAGATTGTGAGGGCGGCTATCGCTCAGGCACGCCAGGCCCGATTAGAGATTCTTAAAGAGATGCTTCAAGTAATCCCTGAGCCACGGGCCAAAGTTTCTCAGTATGCTCCCAAAGTGGCGGTTCTTCATGTTCCTAGCGAAACAATTGGTAATTTGATTGGACCAGGAGGACGAACGATTCGTCGCTTGATTGATGAAACGGATTGCTTAATTGAGGTTGAGGATGATGGAACCGTTAGTATTACTGGAGTGACAGAGGCTTCAGTGGCTGAGGCAATTGAGAAGATTGAGGCTTTGACCCGTCAAGTTAAGGTGGGTGAAGAATTCGATGGCGTAGTGAAACGAGTGGAGCCTTTTGGCGCTTTTGTCGAGTTTTTGCCAGGAAAGGAGGGTTTGGTTCATGTTTCTCGCTTGGGTTCCGGATTTATTAAGAGCGCGGCCGAGGTTTTGAAGGTGGGCGATAAAATTAAAGTTCGAGTGCGAGAGATTGATGATTTGGGCCGAGTCAATTTGGCCCCGGTTAATCCAATTGCTGCTCCTCAGCGAAGAGAAGAGCGGCAGCGAGGAAATTCGTATTGGCTAAGGGAGAGACGGCCCCAGAGGAAATCGCGCTACTTCCGTGCATAAGTTCAGAAACATTTTGGACTCTTTCAGAAAAGAATTAGCCCCATTATCAGAAGATGGATTGGAGGTAAAAACATGACTTACATTTGTACGAAAA
>JALUUX010000002.1 GCA_027021145.1 Candidatus Shapirobacteria bacterium | reverse complement strand
GGTTTTTAGGCCGGAAAAGCTGAAGTTTAAAGATGGATCGCGTACCATGGGAATGGGTAAGTTAAATCGAAAAGGGTCACCTTCTCGAGCTAGTTCCTCAATGATTGGCCCACCCGGATAACCCAAATTAAGCATTTTAGCCACTTTGTCAAAAGCCTCGCCGGCCGCATCGTCTAGTGTTTCTCCTAATAGCTGGTATTGGCCGATTTTGCGGACCAAGACTAATTGGGTATGCCCTCCGGAAACCAGCAGCCCCAGAATTGGAAATGTTAAATGATAAATGTTAAATTCTCTTGCTGTGGCTCTTTGAGCCAACGGCGAGAGCAGATGTCCTTCCATATGATTAGCAGCGATCAGTAGTTTATTGTATTTTTCTGCCAGTTCTTTGGCTTTTTTAATTCCCACCTCTAAAGCGATAGCTAAACCTGGCCCTTGGGTAACAGCAATAGCGTCAATCATTGACCAAGAAATTTGCCAAGGAAGCTTAAGTCGTTTACTAGTAGTATCAGCTCTTTTAATTGCCAGTTCAATTACTTGGTCAAGATGTTTCTGGTGTTCTTTGCGGGCCAAATCGGGCACTACTCCGCCCCAGGGCCGGTGAACTTCAACTTGCGACCAGATGACATTACTCAAGACCCTTAGTCCCACAGTCACTGCTGCCGCCGTCTCGTCACAAGAAGTGTCGATAGCCAAAATAGTGTAATTATCCCAAGATTTCTGCCCAGAATTAGTCATGGGGATATTTTAGCACTTTTGGAATGTTAATATCTTTGAGGTGAATTTATGATAGAATTGTGGCAAGAAAAGCGAAAGTCAATAAGTAGGAAATTATTAAAGTTCTAGTTGCAGGGTTATTCTACTAATGATGTTTGTAGCCGGTGTCATAAGTAAATTTTATCATGCGCTACAATAAGTTTGTTCGGGATAAGATTTCTGAAGTTATAAGAAAAAGAAGGGCAGTTCCAGTTGTCCATATTGCTGATGATAATGAATATTGGCAAAAATTAAAGGAGAAACTTCAGGAAGAAGTAGATGAGTTTCTTGGAGAGGCTAATAAGGAAGAATTGGCAGATATTCTTGAAGTAATTTATGCCATATGTGATTTCAAGAATTTTAAAAGGGAAAAATTGGAGCTGTTTAGGAAAAAGAAGCTTAAGGAAAGAGGTGGATTTAAGAAAAGGATTATTCTCGATGAAGTAAAATAATGCTTCGATCCTAACCACTTGATTTTTATTTCCATTGAAAATATGATATAATTTCAAAAATTGATTAGATGTTAATATAGAACTAGCATAATAATCAATGGGAGAAATACTAGACAAAAACCCAGCCCGTCTTCACAGAGAAAGCGAGTCTGCTGGTGCATGGGCGATTGAAGTCGCTGGCCTCTATAACGAAGGATTGTCACCAAGGGTTGCTGAGGAAATAAGGGATCAGATGAAGAGTGGTGATTATCGTAGAATTGCCGGTAGGCCCTGGTGGTATTCAGTCTTTACTCCTGAGGAGTTAGAGGAGGCGGGGCTGCTGTAGACAATATAAAAATAGAAAAGGGGTGTTGTTGTATTCCCATTGTGTTTCTGCCAGCACTGTAGCTAAGTTAAAAACCACACACTGAGTTTGGCTTGGGCACACGCACCGGGAGCTTCTTGATTTTTATTTCTGATTTTTTATACTTTAATTAATGACAAAACAGTTGGATTTGGTGGAGTCAAAGACGGATTGCGTTTTTTGTAAAATTGTTGCTGGCGAAATTCCGTGTTTTAAAATTTATGAGGACGAAAATTTTCTTGCTTTTTTGGATATCAATCCTTGGGTTGAAGGTCATACTTTGGTAATTCCCAAAAAACACTATCGTTGGGTTTGGGATCTGCCTGAAAATTTAATTGGTCAATATTTCGCCGTCTGTCGCAAGATCGCTAATCATTATCGCCAGGTTCTTAAAACAGAGTTTATTATGAGCTATATTTATGGTTGGGAGGTTCCTCATGCTCATATCCACCTCTTTCCAGATGCTCGCGGTAAGATTGCTATGTATCCCAAGATCAAGAGAGGTCAACTTTCTTCAGAGGAAGGAGAAAAACTTGCAAAAAGATTGAGGCTGATTTAGTGAATTTATTGGAATAAGATTGGCGACTTTTCTAAATTTTTTGTCAACTTGCAAATTTAATTTGGCGTTTGGTTTTTCCCAAGTAGGCGATTTCAACCCAAATGATTTTTACTCTTTTATCTTTGGTTAGGGCTTCAAGTGTTTTTCTTCCTTTTTGGATCCACTCCAGAGCAACAATATTGCCGGGTCGAAGGTAATCTTTGATAAAGTCGATGGTTTGGTTGTTTTCTGCTAGTCGCCAGGCATCGATATGATAGAGAACGCCTTTAACCTTGTCTAGTTGATAGGGGTATTCCTTAACGATGATGAAAGTCGGCGAGGTAATTGGTTGGCTGATTTTTAATCCTCGGCCTAGTCCTTTGGCAAATTGAGTTTTTCCGGCGCCCAGTTCTCCTTGAAGGGCAAACAAAAGCGCTTTTTTCTTAAAAATAGAGAGATTTTTCTCTAGAAGTTTTTGGGCAAATTTCTGTGTTTCTTCTGGAGAGTTGGTAATGACGCTTTTGGCGCCTAATTGATCAAAATCAATCTCGCCTTGACGAAGTAATACTGGCTGGTTCAAAGTGATGTCAACCACCGAAGAAGGGGGTCGGCGAGGGAGTCTGCCGGCATCAATAATCAGTCCTACTAATTTTTGCTTGCTTTTGGAGAGTTGATCAAGGACATCCTGGATAGTATAAGGGACTTTGCCTCCAGAAATATTGGCTGAGGTGGCGGTGATTGGTCTATCTAAAGCTTGAACTAGTTTTAATACAAGGGGATAATCAGGAATCCTGATGCCAAGGGTGCCTGTACCAGCTTCTAGGCGAGGATCTACCCGACCGAGACTTTTAGAAACAACCGTTATTGGACCCGGAAGAAGATGGCGGTAGATATTGGCTGCTGTTTGATTAACCTGAACGTATTTTTGGGCCATTTTTTGATCAGCGACTGCTACTGAAATAGGTTTATTTTTTCTGGCTCCTTTGAACTGGAAAACTTTATCAACAGCCTTGGGATTGGTGGCATCAGCGCCCAGGCCGTAGCAGGTCTCAGTAGGATAGACAATCAGCCCGTCGCCTTGAAGAACTTTGGTGGCTTCGGCAATAATTTGATCTTGGTTGCTTTTCTTTTCGGAAATTATTCTCATCGGCTGGTTAGATTTTAACACGGCACTCAGGAAAGAGTTTGAGTTGAAGTTAAAGTTAAAAGAAGTTAAAGTTTAAATTAAAGTTAAAGGCAGTTTAAGTTGGAGTTAGAGTTTAAGTGAAAAAAGTTGTTGCGGTAACAGCTTTTGTTTTCCTGGTTTTGGTTGGCTACTTTCTAAGCCAGCGTCACAGTCAAAGATCTTCTCCGGAAGTAGAAATTTTGACCCAGTCAGGGGAAAGAGTTTCTTTCCAGGTTGAACTTGCCAAAACTCCTGAAGAGCGGGCTAAAGGCTTAATGTTTCGTCAATATTTGCCCTCGAATCAAGGCATGCTTTTTATTTTTGATCAAGAGAAAAGACATTGGTTTTGGATGAAAAATACTCTAATTTCCTTGGATATGATTTTTATCAATCAGGAGCAGAGGGTAGTTGGCATTGTTCATCAAGCCCAGCCAGAGAAAACCAATCCCTTGGGAGGCTGGAAAAGCAAGTATATTTTAGAAATTAATGGCGGTTTGGCCGAAAAATATGGTATAAAAGAAGGAGACAAAATAAAGTTTAAAAATTTAAGTTTAAATTGAAGTTAAAGGAGGTCTAAGTGTGAGTTAAAATTTAAGTAATTTAAAAAATGAGAAAGCAAAAACCTGTTGCTGTTGTTGTTATTCCTACTTACAACGAGGCCAAGACGATTGGCAAGATGATTGATTATCTTTTTACTAAAACTTTTCCCTCGGTTAAAAATTGGCAGATGAAATTATTAATCGTTGACGACACTTCGCCTGATGGCACTTATAAGATTGTCCGGAAACTTCAAAAAAAATATAAAGATCTTTACCTCTATCTTAATCCCAAAAAAATGGGGATCGGCTATGCTTATGTGGTTGGTTTTAAGGAGGCAATGAATAAATTGGGTGCTGATGTTGTCATTGAGTTTGATGGTGATTTTCAACATCCGCCGGAAGCGATCCCAGTGATGCTAAGGGAAATTGAAAGGGGGGCTGATTATGTTTTAGGTTCTCGCAAAATCCCTGGTGGTTCAGTACCTCAGGAATGGGGATTAAAGCGAAAATTTTTTACCTTTATTGGTGGTTTTGTGGCCCGCTTTATTCTTTTCTTTCCTTTCAAACCGTTCTGGCAAATCACTGATCCGACTACTGGCCTAAAAGCTTCCCGGGTCAAAGGATTTGTTGATCGAATGGATATGGACCATCTCTACTCTTATAAATTTGGCTACAAGATTCATTTTCTTTACCAAATGGTCAAATTGGGAGCCAAAGTCAAAGAGATTCCGCTTAAATTTCAGCTGAGAACGGCGGGAGAGTCTAAAATCGCCCCCGACACTGCTAAAGACATTTTCCGAACTGTCATCCTTTGCCGCTGGCACGATAAAACAACGCAAAAATTCTTAAAATTTGGCACCGTTGGTTTTGTTGGTTATTTAGTTAATGCCAGCACTCTTTGGTATTTTGCCCGGATCGGTTGGTCTGAATGGCTTTCCTGGTTATTATCTACCGAGCTGGCAATTATTTCTAACTTCACCTGGAACAATCTTTGGACTTTTAGAGAGGAGAAGTTTACTCAAATAGCTGACATTGTTAAAAAGTTTTTTCAATTTAATCTTACTTCTGCTGGCGCCTTGGCGATTCAAACAATTGCCGGTAGTAGCTTAACCCTTTTGC
>JALUUX010000001.1 GCA_027021145.1 Candidatus Shapirobacteria bacterium | reverse complement strand
AGTCAGAATGACGGTAGCTAATTTAGCGCCTGAGAGAATGGCAAGAATGGCCAAAAGGAAGCCGGCTAGACTTTTACCACTGTAGCCGGGCATGATTTTTTGAGGATGAAAATTAAATGGCAGAAAGCCAAGATAGGCGCCGGTGACGCTTCCGGCCAAAATAATGACAGGCCATTGAGTTAGATCCTGACTGAAGCGCAGACTTAAGAGGCCAACTACTAGACTGGTAATAGCGACAAAGCCAGGTAGTTGACCCTCCACTCCGCCTGACCAACCAATTACATTCATTGCCCAAATGATCCAAATTAAGCTAAGAATTTTTCCTAGAGCAAAAGGGCCAAGAGAGGGTTCTAGAGAGACGACCTGACCGACTTTAAATGGGTGGGTGATAAACTTCACCTCGATGCCGGCTTGAACGATGATGAGGGCGCTTAATAGATTAGTTCCTAAGCGCCAATAGGGACTGATGTCTTTAAGGTCATCAATGAGCCCTACAATTAGGTTGATGAAGCAGGCAAAGAGAATTACCAAGAGTTGGGGGTCGGCTTTAAGGAAGAGGAGGCTGGTAAAACTAACGGCCAGAAAAATGGGAATACCTCCACCTCGAGGGACAGGATGGCGGTGGACAACCTTGGGGTGGCTTTTGAGTTTGGGATCTTCGACCCAGCCTCGGCGACGGAAGAAAGCAATTACTCCTGGCGTGACTATTAGCGAAATAAAAAAAGAGGAGAGTAGTGATCTTAATAGGAGCTTTGTAGTCATTAGAGAATAACGCTAATAATTTTAATTAAGGTAATTAAACCGAGACCACTAGCAATGACACTGGTCCAGATCAGAGAAATACTAACGAAAGCCGCTTTCTCGAGAAAGGGTAAACTCAGGAGGCTGTTGAGGAGAAGAAAAAAAGTAGCAATAAGCGGGAGAATAAAGAGGTGGTGGGTGGGAGCCAGTTGAGCTTCGCCCCAGGGGCGACTGTAATAAAGGGGTACTTGGGGGGGGAGTTGGGAGAAAAAGGTGATAATTAGAGCAATTTGAACAACAATCATAATTAGGTTTAGACGAATGGCGCGACTAATGTGGGGTTCGAGCCAAAGTTTTCCCAAGCCAGCTAGGATAGTTGTTAGTTTAATCATCTAGTATTTTTTAGTAACCCGATATTCCAGCCGTTTTCCCAGAAGGAGTCGAGTTTGGGCATCTAGACCTGGTAATACTGACATAAAAAGGGTGGCGATAGGCATTAAGAACCACTGAAAAAGATAAATAAGTTTTTGGAGCCAATTAGAATTAGTCTGATTTTTTGGTTTTAGGCGATTATCAAGGAAAATAATGATAATGAGGGCGATAAGGCAGACGGTAAGGAGCGAGCGGGCAAATTTAGGTAAATTATAACCAAGAGAGGTCTGAAAGAATTGAGGGTTAAGGAGAGGAGGAAGGAGGGCGCCCAGAGTGAGAATAAACCAGTTGGTAGACCAAATGAGATGAGTTTCAATTAGTTTATAGATACGCAAGAGTTTAGGAAGAAGGGGAACATCGGGACTGTGGCGGGCGCGCTCAATGGCATAAGGGATATCGGTGGCGCCCCAGGCGTGGCGTTGGCATTGAAGATAGCGATTCTTTAGGGCCTCAAAGTAGGTCTTTCCTTCGGGAGCGTCAATATTGGTGGGTAAAAAGATTGGTTCTACGGTCACTTTTCCCTTTTTGGCAAAGAAACACTGGAGGAAAATATGCCAGTCCTCAGGAATAATGTCAGTGTCCCAATAACCAACATCGTCGAGAAGTTTGAAGGAGAGGGAGTAGGCGGAATAATTAAAGAATAGTCCTTCAGGGTCTTTAAGATGGGCAATATAAATAATATTGCCAATTACGCCGACAATTCTGATTGGGGCTGGAACTCGATCAAGGTTTTTGTACCAGAAAATGGGTGATTGCCAGAATTTCAGATAGCGCTTGGGATCACGGGCAAAATAATAAGTTAAAGCGGCAAAGTAATGGGGGTGGAAGCAGGTGTCAGCATCGCAGCTGGTTACGGTTAAATAGTTAATGTCCCAACCTTTCTGATCAATAAAGATTTTCTTAACTTCTTTGGCCGCCCAGGCTTCATTAGAAGCCTTGCCCTTGATTTCTCCTGGAATGTCGGGTGGATGAAAAGTGGCGATGATTTTACCGAAAGAGTGGCGGTACTTTTTCAATAAAGCCCGGGCTCGTTGGTGGGCATCGGCGGCCCTCTCTTCCATCGCCAAGACAACAATAAGTTGGTGGCGATCAATTCCTTTTTGGTTGGCAAGACAATCGAGGTTTTCGGAAAGTTTTTCTACTGATTCGTTATAATTGGGAATGATAATGATGTGTTTTATCTTTTCCCATTCTAACCATCTTTTTTTCCGCTCCGCTTGATACTTCTGATACCAATCAGTTTTTTCTGCTGCTTTGATTTTAAAATAGCCGGCAATTCCCAGGATGGCGGAGCGGAAGGATTGATAGAACCAAAAGATGAGGAAGCCAATAACAAAATAAGCTACGGCTCGGGGAACCAAAATTGATCCCCAGATTAAGAAGAGAATGATATTCCAGGAAACCAGGCCCGGAATCATCTCCAAAAGGCGGTAAAATCGTGAATTAGTGTTTTGGCTTGACATGCCGTTTTATTTTGCCGTTCGCGAAAAGGCCGATACTTTGGCCCTGAGCGAACAAAAAACAAACTTTTCCGCTAGGAATACCCCGATCCGTCAGGGTAGTTTATTTTAACATTAGGGCCCAATGCGCAGATAGATTTGATCCTTGAGATCGGGTTTAATAAGGCGGCGATAATCTCTGGACAATAATTGGTCTAGCTCAGGCCAAGAGCGGGATTCATCGATCATCTTAATAATTAATTTGGGCCTAGTTTTTTGAATCGCAGCTAAAGTTTCTTGAAAGCCGTTGAAGTCAAAGAGGTGATAATTGACCGTGTAGCGACCTGGCGGCAGGCGCTGACTAAGGGCATAGATGCAAGAAGCTTCCCCCCAAACAAAAATTCGTTCCTGGGGAGAGGTAGTTTGACGAATGAATTGAGCTAGGTGATAATTTTCTGCCGTTCGCTCACCCCAGAGTTTTAGATAATTTTCTTTATCGATTTGGCCGGTTAGATAGCTAAGAGTTTTTTGATAATCGGGCCAAAGAGGATACCACCAGAAGTGGAAAAGGTGATAAACGGCGATAACTAGGCTAAGAGCTGCTCCAGCAAGCAGAAGGCTTTTAGCTTTGGGTTTGCTGATAAGACCAATTAAGAGGCTAAGAGCAGGGACAATTTGGATCAGGTAGTGAGGATAGGGACGGGCCGAGAGAAGAGCGCCAAAAAGAGCAAAGATAAACCAAAGGCTAATAAAGTAGAGATCAAAAGAAAGGCGCGATTTAAGCCGCCATAATCCAAAAGTGGCGATCATTAAGAGTAGACCTCGAATAAACAGGCCTTGATTACTACCTTGCCAAGAAGAAAGATAGCCGATGTTTTGTAAAAGGGCAGAGCGGACATAAGGGGTAAAGGCGCCCTGGAGAGCGTAATAAATAATACTAAGAATAATTGGCAGGGTGAAACCTAAAATTAGTCCCCAAAAAACCTTCTTCTTGAGGTTTTTAATCTCAGGAAAGAAAAGAGCTGTTAATAGAGCCAGAAAGTCAAAGAAAACGGGCACCTTAAAGAGAAAGCCTAGGGCGAAGAGGGCACCGATAAGGATGGCTCGGGTTGGAGAAAGGGCCTTTCTTTTAATCCAAAAGAGATAGATGGCCGCGATAGCGGGAGTCATCATGAAAATTTCTCCGTTGGCCACCTTGCCCTCAAAAAAGAGGTAGCCTAAGGTAAAAGTTAGGAGACTTAAAAGAGTGGCTAACCATTTTTTGCTGAGTTGATAAGCTAATTCGCCAATTAAAATTAAGCCAATTAACTTCCAAATAAGCGCTAAAAAGCGAAAAACTGGTAGCTGATGGCTGAAAGCAGCTACTAAGTAAAGAAAAGGGGGTTTGTTGTCATGAATATCACGGTAAAAAACCAAGCCTTGATTGAAGCCCTGACCTAGGGTGAGGTAGATGCACTCATCGCCGTAAGAAGTGGGCTCAAAAAGAGTAGGCCAATAGATTAGACTGTTGATGAGGATAAAACCAATCAGGATCCAAAAATGAATTTTGCCCTTCATTGTTTTGGTTTAACTCGGAGAAAATAAAGCGAATCTAATTGATAGATCAATTGCGTTTGATAAGAAGGGAAACGGATTTTCTTGGGATCATCACTAGTAATAAGGCCGAATTCTCTTTGAGGGAGTTGACGAATAATATCTTGATCAGTCATTTGGGCCGTGCCGACATAGAAAGGTAAGGGACGAGGAGAATAGATAGGGGCCTTAAGACCATAATATTTGCTTTCCCATAAATGATGAGCGTTGCCGTTGTAGTTGACTAGGGGAAGATCGGATTCGGTGTGGGTTTTGATCCAGCTGGCAAACTCTCGAAAGGGTTTTTTAAAAGGATGGGTAAATTGATGCCAACTGGAGGAGAGATAAACAGCCAGGATGAATCCAAGAAGAAAAAGGCTGATCCGGCGTCGCTGAGAGGCCAATAGGAGCATTAAGGGAGGAACAGAATAAAGCAAATAACGCTCGTAAAAGATAGAGAGCTTAGTTTGAGAAATGAGAAAAGTGAGAATTAGTGGGGTTAAAGCCCAGAGGATAAAGAGGAGATCATAGTGCCGTTTTTCTTTTTGCCAGCGACGGAGAAGGAGGGTAATGAGAGTGGCAAGGTAGGCATATTTTTGCCCTGATTGGTAAGGAATGTTGGCAACAAAGAAGTTTTTAATTGAGCCAAAAAGGTGGTGGATGGTGGGACGACCTAACCAAAAACCACCAGCCACTCGACTGGTTTGGAGATAAAGAGGGTAAAGCCAAGGAAGGTAAAGAAGGGCAATTAT